>NZ_JBHWYR010000022.1:0-71554 GCF_042728695.1 Bacillus sp. NPDC060175 | reverse complement strand
TACCGTAAAAACGAGGTAGAATCGAAATTCATAGAAATTAAACCTTTTCTTTATTTTTTATTCATTTCTATTCAATATATTACTTTTAATTATAATTTTTCACATTAAATCACAATACTCACTTGTAAAAGTTTATGAACGATGTTCCTATTCATCTTCTTTATAATTCTTTCATTCCTACTAATACTTGATTATCAAGCTTTTTAGCAGCTCGAAGATCATATGTTTTTTCATATGTTGGTTCAGTAGCAAGTTTCGCACCATAAAACATAACATCACGAACTTCTTGCACAGTCACTTCTACTACCGTTAATTTTAGAGGAATCCCTTCCATTCTATCTGTTAAAATTTCACTTTCACCACTTATGGAAAATACGGATTCATTCGCCATTATAGTCAATACAACCCCTGCACTATGCCGTATATTCCCCACAATACGTGAGCGTTGATCTACCGCAAATCGAATACTAGTTTCACTCACTGCATATACCCAAGAAATAGCACTTACGTTAGGAATTTGTTTTTCGAAATCTGTTGTTGCTATCATAACGATACACTCTTTACGCAAAGATTGTACTAAATCACCTGTCAATGTAGGCTCAACTACATTCGCCATATTTCCACCTCCAAATATTATTTATATATCCTTATCATAACCTATTTTTCGAATTGCGAAAATATTATTTTTTCCCGCTATTATTCAAAAACATTATACTTCCATGATATACTTATACTGATAGAATTCGTATTGAGGTGACGAAATGAGAGTCAAATGTATGATTTGTGATAAAAAAGATATGTTAGATGACGAAAATCCTATGGCAAAAAAACTGCGTAATCGCCCTATTCATACATATATGTGCATGGAATGTACGGAACGAATTGCAGAGCGTACTATGGAACGCCATGCGAGTGGTAATTTCCGATTATATCGTGATAAAAAAGTAGAAGACGATTGGTAAACCGGAAATAAGTCCTTAATCATATAGATAAGGACTTATTTGTATTTTTCTGGTTCACGATTCATCTGATCCAAAAAACAATCAATGGCTTCTACCGGAAATCTTGCACACCTTATTTCTCCATCAATTTCATATGTAATCAAATACATTTCCTCGTTCTTTTCAACTTCTACATTTCGTAATTTACGCTCTTCATATATCATATTTTGAAATAATACATACGTTTCTTGTGCAGCGCTATCATCTGGACGTGCTTCCGCAACCGTTTTAATTGTTAACCAATTATATAGTGCATCTTGTACTGAGCGCATGAAAGCCCCTCCTTTTTCACCCTGTTTTTTGTTGTTTAGCTTGACGTAAACGCAGTCTATAAATTCCAAGTACAATTGCCGCTACAACGAGCCCCTCTCCAACGGGTAAAAAAACTGCAAAAAAAGTTAATACCGTGCATCCAATTGCTAAAGATGTATATATCACTATATTTTTTAGTACCGATAGCTTCCTTGCAAATCCTAAATTATATACAAGTGCACTTAATAAAATTATTGTTCCATAAAGCAACCACATCCCTAACTCTGGATTTTCATCAACTTTGCAAAGTTTCGCGAAAAATGACATTCTTTCTAACACTATCTTTCACCTCTTCTCATGAAACAAATTCTCTTTATGTACTTAATACAAGAGTAACTCGCAAAAAAAATACTGTCCACAAAAAAGAGTAAATATTCTAAAAAAATAAACATAAAACAAAAAAACAGCTACCTTTATAAAAGGTAGCTGTTCTATTATTTTATGCTTCAACAGATTTCTTTTTCTTAGCAGCTCTTTCGCGCTCACTCTTATCAAGAATCTTTTTACGTAGACGAATTGATTCTGGAGTTACTTCACAGAACTCGTCATCGTTTAAGTACTCTAATGACTCTTCTAAAGTCATTAAGCGTGGTTTTTTCATTGATGAAGTTTGATCTTTCGTCGCAGAACGAATGTTAGTTTGTTGTTTCATTTTTACAACGTTAACTGTTAAATCATTCTCACGTGTATGTTCTCCAACGATCATACCCGCATATACTTCTGTACCTGGTTCAACGAAGATTACACCGCGATCTTCAACTTGCATAATACCGTATTGTGATGCTTTTCCTGCTTCAAGTGAAACTAGAACACCTTGACGACGTCCACCCACTTGTCCAGCATGTACTGGTTGGTAGCAATCAAATGTGTGGTTTAAAATACCATAACCACGAGTTAATGTTAGGAATTCTGTTGTGTAACCAATTAAACCACGTGCTGGAACCATGAAAGTAAGGCGAACTTGACCGTTTCCGTTATTCACCATATCTAACATTTCACCTTTACGTGCACCCATTGATTCCATAATAGAACCAGTGTATTCTTCAGGCACATCGATTTGTACGCGCTCTACAGGCTCACTTCTTACGCCATCGACATCTTTAATAATTACTTCAGGCTTAGATACTTGTAGTTCATAACCTTCACGACGCATGTTTTCAATTAAGATAGATAAATGTAATTCCCCGCGTCCAGATACGATCCATGCATCAGGAGAATCTGTATTATCTACACGTAAACTTACATCTGTTTCTAATTGTGAACGAAGACGCTCTTCAATTTTACGAGATGTAATGAATTTACCTTCACGACCTGCAAATGGGCTGTTATTTACAAGGAATGTCATTTGTAGTGTTGGCTCATCAATACGTAATAATGGTAAAGCCTCTTCATGCTCAACCGGACATACCGTTTCACCTACGTTAATGTCTTCCATACCTGAAACAGCTACTAAATCTCCAGCTTTTGCTTCTTCAATTTCTTGACGTTTTAATCCAATGTAACCAAATAATTTAGTTACACGGAATTGTTTTACACTTCCGTCAACTTTCATTAATGCAACTTGTTGTCCTACTTTCATTGTACCACGGAATACGCGTCCAACCCCGATACGACCAACATAGTCATTGTAATCAAGAAGTGCTACTTGGAATTGAAGTGGCTCTTCGCTGTTATCAACTGGTGCTGGAATATGTTCAATAATTGTGTCAAACAATGATTTCATATTCTCTTCTTGATTTGCTGGATTTGAATCTAAGCTTGCTGTTCCGTTCATTGCTGATGCAAATACAACTGGGAACTCTAATTGATCTTCGTTTGCACCAAGTTCGATGAATAAGTCAACTACTTCATCAACTACTTCATCAGGGCGAGCGAAGTCACGGTCAATTTTGTTTACAACAACGATTGGAGTTAAGTTTTGCTCAAGAGCTTTCTTTAAAACAAATCGTGTTTGTGGCATACAACCTTCATATGCATCAACAACAAGTAGAACACCATCAACCATTTTCATGATACGTTCTACTTCTCCACCGAAGTCAGCGTGACCAGGTGTATCTAAAATGTTAATTCTTTTATCTTCATAGTGAATCGCAGTATTCTTCGCTAAAATTGTAATACCACGTTCTCTTTCTAGATCATTTGAGTCCATTGCGCGTTCTTCAATATGTTCATTCGCACGGAACGTCCCCGCTTGACGTAATAACTGGTCAACAAGTGTTGTTTTACCATGGTCAACGTGGGCAATAATTGCTATATTTCGTAAATCTTGTCGTTTTTTCAACATGTCCAACTCCTAATGTCTTTTTAATCCTTCTCTATTATAAGAGCGAAGGGGATACAATGGCAATCAAAATAAAATCAAGAATGAAAATATAGTTGTATTCTTACTTTTGTGAAAGTAAAATGAGATTGGAGGGTGAAGAAATGGAACACATTCAATATCGCTTTTTATTAACAGCAATTATCGGTGTTATCTTCTTAATTGGTATCGGAATTATGATTGCTGAAAATAGTCCCATCGGCATTATCATTTGCATTATCGGCACATTTGTTACAGTCGGATACGGTTTTGTAACAAAAAGAAAAATGCGTAAATCGCAATAACATTAAAAAGTAAGAAGCTTCTTTATGCCTCTTACTTTTTTTTATTATTGCGATACAAATGGTAATAATTCTTCGTATACTCCTGGTTTTGCAACTAACACACTGCTTTTCTCTACAATAGAAAGAGGTGTTCCCAAGAACGTTGTCACTTTACCGCCAACTTCTTCTACAATAATCTGTCCCCCGCCAAAGTCCCATGGCGATAAGCGCGGTGTTACATATGCATCTAATCTTCCCGTTGCAACATATACCATTTCTAACGCTGCACAACCATATGACCTCGTACCTCTCGCCTTCTTAACGAGCATCATCATTTTTTCCATATTAAGCAATGGATTATCAGTAAGCCATATCGCATTCAAAGCTATAATTCCATGCTCTACCGTTCCTTTTTCCAACATGGGAATAGCCAAATCATTGCAAAAAGCCCCTTCTCCCTTTACCGCATGATATAGTTCGTCATGAACTGGATCATAAATAAGACCAATCTTTCCGATACCGTTCTCATAAATCCCGATTGAGATTGCGAAATTCCTTTTTTGATGAACAAAGTTCATCGTGCCGTCAATTGGATCAATTAACCAAACAACCCCATTAGAAGAGGTAATCTCATCTCCATAGCCTTCTTCTCCTAAAATATTATGATCCGGGAATGTTTCTTTAATTTTCCCAATTAAAAACTGCTCCGTTTCTCGGTCCATGTTTGTTACTAGATCAGCTGCATTTGACTTTGTTTCTATAATAAGTGTTTTTTTCAGTGACGCCATTAAATGTTCTCCCGCTTCTCGAATCCACTGTTTCGCGTGTGTATCGATGTCTTTCCATACTTCTTGCATGTTTAAACACTCCGATCTATACTGTTCACAGAAAAAACGAACCCTTTATAAGGTTCGCACCAACTAATTATTTATACATATACTATTATTACGCTTCTAAACGGATCATTTCAAGTCTTAACACTTCTAATTTTTGTACGCACTCTTCTTTTTTCTGGTTGTCGTTATCCATCATCGCATCATATAAAGTTGCTAATTCATAATCTAGCTCCAAACGTAGCACCGGAATTCTCTTTTCAGCATCTGTTCTCTTTAACGCATTAATCACCTGTCTCATTTTTTTGCCTCCTCCCAATATTCGTCTGCCCTCGGACTAGAATTGATTCAATTTTCTGATTTTTTGTTTTATACTATACTATGTTGGATAAATCATCTATGCAACAAAATTATATTTTTTTATTTAAATTTTTTTGTGCTGTTTTTTTTATGAATAGTACAAGCTATGCTAAAATTAAAACAAAATAGGAGTTGGAGGAACAATCATGACACTACAAACATTCACATCAACTGATTTTGAAGTCTTTACTGTTGATGGTCTTGAAGAACGAATGAGCGCAATTAAAACGAATATTCATCCTAAGCTAGACGCTTTAGGGGGACAGTTTGCAGAATATTTATCACAACAAACCGATGAAAACTTTTTCTACCATGTAGCAAAACATGCACGCCGCAAAGTCAATCCACCAAACGATACTTGGGTTGCTTTTTCAACAAATAAACGTGGATATAAAATGTTACCACACTTCCAAATTGGTTTATGGGGTACTCATGCCTTCATATACTTTGGTTTAATCTATGAGTGTCCACAAAAAGTGGAGACGGCTCACGCCTTCTTAGAACATTTAAATGATTTAAAAACAAATATTCCAAATGACTTCGTTTGGTCCATTGACCATACTAAACCAGGTGTAAAATTACATAAAACGCTTGAAACGGAAGACTTACAAAAGATGATTGAACGTTTAGCTACTGTGAAAAAAGCAGAATTATTAGTCGGTATTCATATATCACCAGAGGAGTTTTCAGCAATGACCAACGAACAATTCCTTGCTAAGATTGAATCTACGATGCAATCACTCCTTCCTTTATATGCGATTTCTAATCGATAAATCGATAGTAGAAAACGGACAATTTATATTGTCCGTTTTTAGTTGTTATCACATTATAGCACTTTGTATTTTATTTTTCAAAATATTTTTACATTTTGACAATCTTTTTTTCCGCTACTTCTTTTGCTCTTTGAATCGTACGATATATAGAATATCCACTTACTTCTTGAAATTCTTTATCAATTGTTTTCTCCGCTGCCTTCGATGGCACAATCTCTTTAAAACGACGATATAATTCCATCAAATCTTCTCTCAAAACTCCTTTTTCATATACCTTTTCAATCGCTTCATAAAACTTTACAACTGCTACCATTTCTTCATTTGACCAATCGTAATCAAGTGGATATTGATATTCCATTTTTGCACCTCATTCAGTATTCTTTCTTTTTCCATTATGCTACCTTTAAGAGAATCTTTTATTCTTCACTATAGCCACTCTGCATTATACACCATTTATCCATTTCAATGGAATTGTCTTCCTCTTTGCGATATGTGAACTACCCACCACTTAGTATCTCTTACGAGCTTACTTAAAGTGAGGACTGCTCGGTTCATCGTTACTTTTGATAGCTAACGAATTTGTCTTAAGACAGCCGAGCTAACTCCCTTGTTCCAAAGGTTATTTTGTTACTATTTATGCCAACGCTAATAAGCGGATAGCTTCCTTTTTGATATTGATAGCTGCGTTATAGTCACGACTTATTGTTAGTCCACACGAACACTCATACGTACGTTCAGATAATGACATTTCTTTTTTGTTTCCACAACGACTACACATCTTTGTAGAAGGAAACCATTTATCTATTTTTACAAACTGTTTTCCTTGTTCTTGTAGCTTATATGCTAAAAATGTCGTGAACATCCTCCAACCGTTATCCGCTACACTCTTACCAAAGCGAAGTGCTCGTGACATTCCTTTCATATGTAAGTCTTCGATTGCTACAACGTCAAAATGAGTAACCAAATCTTTAGACTTATGATGAAGGAAATTTTTACGTTGATTGGCGACCTTTTCATGCAACTTCGCTACACAGATCCGTTGTTTATTAAAGCGTGCTGAGCCTTGCACACGTCTTGCTAATACTCGTTGTGCCTTTGCTAATCGGTCCAGCATCTGACGATAAAAGCGAGGATAATCGGCTTTCTCATCTTCGCTACTCACGTACAATTCAGCCATTGCGAAGTCTAATCCAACTACACTTTCTACTTCTTTTTGAAGGATTTCCTTTTCATATTCGGTCAAGACAGATACGTAATACTTACCGGTTGGTGTCATCGAAATCGTGCATGATTTGATGATATGGTTTTGCGGTATCTCTCTATGTTGTTTCAGTCGCACCATTTTTAGTTTCGGTAATTTGATATAGCCATGAAATAACATAATATTTCCGTTTACTCTATTCTTTGTATAGGATTTTCTACTTTTGAATGTAGGAAAATCACTTTGACCACTAAAAAAATTCTTATAAGCAGTTTGCAAGTTTAATTGAGCGTTAGCCAATGCTAATGAATCGACTTCTTTCAACCATTCATACTCTACTTTGTATTTCGCAGGAGTAGGGAATTTTTGTTTCTTCAGTTCTTCCTTGTTCTCTTTGTACGTTTCGTATACTTCTTTCCGCTCAGCCAGCATTTTATTATACACAAAGCGTACACACCCGAATGTTTTACGTATCAAATAGGCTTGTTTTTCTGTTGGATACAGACGAAATTTGTACGCCTTATTATGCTTTGTCATATCCGTTCATCTCACTTTCCCATAAACATTTCTACTTTATCTATGGCGGTGATAACACAACATGAACACTACATGATTATCTCATTTCATTGTCATACCAAACATTACCTCTTATAAGACTGATTATAGCAGAGGCGAAATAAATAGGAAAACCAATTTTTTGGCTACGCCACCAAACCGCAATTCATCTCCCACCTACCGCTTTGCTATCGTCCTTCACACGCTTGAGGAAGGAGACTTCTTTCGGATAATGCGTTAAACATACTCACCTTGAAAATGAGATTTTTCTATACATCTATAATTATTGGTGATATAATGCTTTTGTTTTATAGAGAATAAAGTGAGACTACCATCCCCAAAAAGGCTTTTGCGAATGGCAGAAAAACAAGTCAAGTTCTAAAAGTTTGCCATCTTAATTTCCTTTTAGAATGAGATGAAATCATATAAAACAAACTCTAATAAATATTACGAAGAAGAAGGGGTGTATAGATTGTCCCAATACGAAACACCATTGTTTACCGCTTTAGTTGAGCACAGTAAGCGAAATCCAGTTCAATTCCATATTCCTGGTCATAAAAAAGGACAGGGCATGGATCCTACATTTCGCGAATTTATTGGGCATAATGCATTAGCAATTGATTTAATTAATATTGCACCGCTCGATGATTTACATCATCCAAAAGGTATGATTAAAGAAGCACAGGATTTAGCAGCCGCTGCTTTCGGTGCAGATCATACGTTCTTTTCTATTCAAGGTACAAGTGGTGCAATTATGACAATGGTGATGAGCGTTTGCGGTCCTGGGGATAAAATCCTCGTGCCACGGAATGTGCATAAATCAGTAATGTCAGCTATTATTTTCTCAGGTGCAAAACCAATTTTCATGCATCCTGAGATTGATCCGAAGCTCGGCATTTCACATGGGATCACAATTCAATCTGTCAAAAAAGCTCTTGAAGAGCACTCAGATGCGAAAGGCTTACTTGTTATAAATCCAACATATTTTGGGTTTGCTGCAGATTTAGAGCAGATTGTAGAATTAGCTCATTCTTACGATATGCCTGTACTTGTTGATGAAGCTCACGGTGTTCATATCCATTTTCATGATGAACTGCCGATGTCAGCTATGCAAGCAGGTGCAGATATGGCAGCAACAAGTGTTCACAAATTAGGAGGGTCTTTAACCCAAAGCTCTATTCTTAATGTAAAAGAGGGTCTTGTTAACGTAAAACATGTTCAATCCATTATTAGCATGCTTACGACTACATCAACTTCTTACATTTTGTTAGCATCTCTTGATGTTGCCAGAAAACGTCTTGCTACAGAAGGAACAGCTCTCATAGAACAAACAATACAATTAGCTGAACATGTTCGTGATGCTATAAATGTTATTGAGCATCTTTATTGTCCTGGAAAAGAGATGCTAGGTACAGATGCTACTTTTAACTATGATCCTACAAAGATAATTGTATCTGTAAAAGATTTAGGTATTACAGGCCATCAGGCTGAAGTATGGCTTAGAGAGCATTACAACATTGAAGTAGAACTCTCTGATTTATATAACATACTTTGTCTTATCACATTTGGAGATACAGAAAGTGAAACAGATACACTTATTACAGCATTACAAGATTTAGCAGCAACATACAGAAATAGAGCAGATAAAGGTGTTCAGGTACAAGTAGAAATACCAGAAATACCTGTGCTAGCACTTTCTCCTAGAGATGCTTTTTATTCAGAAACAGAAGTCATTCCATTTGAAAACGCAGCAGGTCGTATTATAGCTGATTTTGTTATGGTTTATCCGCCAGGGATTCCAATCTTTACTCCGGGGGAAATTATTACACAAGATAACTTAGAGTATATTCGTAAAAATTTAGAAGCTGGGTTACCTGTACAAGGTCCCGAAGATATGACATTACAAACATTACGTGTTATTAAAGAGTACAAGCCTATCAGTTGATAGGCTTTTCTTTCACCTTTTTTCTCTTTTTTTCATACGATACTAAAGAATTTGACATTCCCACCCCTAATGGGGCCAGCTGACTAACGTCAGTGGGATTCTTGCTATGAAAGGCGAAGTCTTCTGGTATCGCTGACGTGCAAGATTGCGGTGTGTGCCATCACCACTCTCACAACAGACCGTATAGGTTCGTGTTCAGGTGTTTTAGCGCTTTGTTCTTGACGACACATATCATGCTTGAACTCGGCTATCGAACTCCATATGACATCTTTTATTCAAGGAACACATTGGCGTTTTAAAGACTTGTACTTGTCTATAGTTAACGTATACCAAAATATAAATGTTTTTCTATGAAAAAGCGATACTTTCATCCTATGTCTAAAGGCGGACTAAAGTCCAATATAGGCTTTCCCGTATCGCGAAATCTGTAACGTATAGGTGGGGATACCATTATGATTGTGATAGGCCGTTCTATTGTACACCCTTATATCACAAATGAATATGAGCCATTTGCAGCTGAAAAACAACAGATTTTATCCATAATGGCGGGAAATCAAGAAGTTTATTCCTTCCGAACAGCCGATGAACTCAGCTTTGATCTTAATTTACGAGTTAATATTATTACTTCCGCGCTAGAACTTTTTCAAAGTGGATTTCAGTTTCGTACGTTTCAACAATCTTTTTGCAACCCTCAGTTTTGGGAAAGAACATCACTTGGCGGATTTCAACTACTCCCAAACGTACCACCCTCTATTGCCCTCCAAGATATTTTTAAAAACGGAAAACTATACGGAACTGAATGTGCCACCGCAATGATTATCATTTTTTACAAAGCATTACTATCATTATATGAGGAAAAAACTTTCAACCGTCTATTCGCAAACCTCTTACTTTATACATGGGACTACGATCGCGACTTAAAGCTCATAACAAAAACGAGTGGCGATATCGTTCCAGGTGACCTCGTTTACTTTAAAAACCCACAAGTTAATCCAGCTACGATTGAGTGGCAAGGAGAAAATACAATCTATCTAGGAAACTTCTTTTTTTACGGACATGGCGTAGGCGTAAAAACGAAAGAGGAAATTATTTATTCATTGAATGAACGAAGGATTCCTTATGCTTTTATTTCAGCTTATTTAACCGATTTTATTACTCGTATTGATAGCCGTATGATGAGTCAATATGCCGCTCCTAACACGCCACAAACATCAATAGGATTTATTCCTATTAGAGATGATGCAATCGTTGCAACAGTCGGACATACAACTACAATCTATTAAAAAAACGCCTACATGTGTAGGCGTTTTTTCTTAATTATTAAGCTTTTGTATGTTCTGTATGGTCACATTCGCAATGAGATCCACATTTCCCATAAAGTACTGTTGATTTTTCATCTTCAAAATGTCCGATTGTTCCTTCACAAACTTGGCATACGATTGTTCCCATTTTCATTTCCCCCTGAGTTTTAAGAATAATCTACTTATATATGATTAAGCTTTCGCATTTTCTCTACTAGCACAGTCACAATTCGAACCACATTTCCCATAAAGTACTGTCGTTTTCTCATCTTCAAAATGTCCGATTGTTCCTTCACAAACTTGGCATACGATTGTTCCCATTTTTCATTTCCCCCTAAGTTTATGGTCCTAAAAACTTTTAGTTGTCCATTTCCTATCAATTATTGGGCTTTTGTATGTTCTGTGTGCTCACATCCGCAAGATCCACATTTCCCGTAAAGTACCGTTACTTTCTCATCCTCGAAGTGTGCAATTGTACCTTCACAATCTTGACATACGATTGTTCCCATTTTTCATTTCCCCCTAAGTTTATAATCCCAAAAACTTTTGTAACCGCTTAACTTTCTGTCTTTATTTTAATATGCTATACTTTTTACGTCAATAGGTTTTTAGTATAACACATTAAATATTTTAAAATTAAATTAGTATGCGATATTAACACAAAAAAACAGCCATATTTCATACATACGACTGTTTCTTGCTAATTATTCTTCATACTCCGCATGCAAAGAAGTAGACGGAACAAGAAATTTAAAAAACTGAGCTAATTCCTCCGCCTCCTCTTCCGATCCTAACTTAAAAGTTTCTTGTATATATGGAACATTTTCTACATCATCTCGCCCAAGCAAAGTAGATCTCCCTGTTTGCATACAAACAATAAGTGGCTTTCCAAAAAACATATTTGTATAAATAACTCCAAAATCATAACGTGTATCATGCGTCATAAATCCTAAAAATCGTACCTTCACACTTTCATGCTCATCATACAATTTTTCAAACATGAGTTTCCACCTTTCTAAATAACACTTCCTATTCATAATATATTAAACAAAAAAAGTAATACTCCTTTTAATTGTCAAAAAATTCAGTAGGATGTAGAATGATATTATTCTACTAAACTAGGGGGAAATTTGTATGCAACACGCTTTTATCACACTTGTACCTAAATCTAATCAACAATCTGTTTCAATAGAAGATATAAAACACCTTTTTCATAACTATAAAACCGTTACTTCCAAGACTGGTGATCAAATTAATTATGCTTATACAAATACAGCTTTTCCTTATGAAATATTAGATACATCAGCAACAACATTAAAACTCCAATCAAGTCACGATCGATATGATTCTATTTATGTGGGGATTGGAATAGAAAAGGAACAATCTTTCATTCAGGTTTCTTTACCTACTACAGCAACATTTGGTGATAAAGGAAAAGCAAATGAATTTAGCCGTTTTCTAGCGAAGAAATTAGAAGGAGAGTTACAACTATTTAATGGAAGAACAATGTATTTCTATAAACGTTAATTTAAAAAATAGAGAATAGAATTAAAAAGAGTATACAATTCGAACACGTAAGTAATAAAGCCTGCTTCCTTACGTGTAATAGAAAACATGCAATCACATATGCTAAATAAAGAAATACGAAAAAAAGTATTACTTTATAATGAAACTTATCACCATTCGATAATGTTAATACAATGGAAAAACCACTCCATAATAGAAAATGATAAAATATAACATGTAATATTTTCATGGAACCTTCTCCTTTGACATGCTCTATTTTATTAATATATGGGATTAAGTTTGAATCAATTACATATTATGCAACGGCATATATTCTAACGGTTCATTTAAAGTATTATATATTCATTCGACAAGTACATATAAAGACCTTGCAAGTCATTTTATGAAAATAAAAATAACCCATCTCTTTAAATAAGAGATGGGTTATTTACATTACTTAAATTATTTTACAATGTGAATTGGCATTCCAAGAGCAACTTCAGCTGCTTCCATTGTGATTTCACCTAATGTTGGGTGAGCATGGATTGTTTGAGCGATATCTTCAGCTGTCATTCCAGCTTCGATAGCTAAACCAATCTCAGAGATAATATCAGAAGCACCTGTACCTGCAACTTGTGCACCTACAAGAAGACCATCTTCTTTACGTGTTACAAGTTGTAAGAAACCGTCAGTGCTGTTTAATGATAACGCACGACCGTTTGCAGCGAATGGGAACTTAGATACAGCTACTGTCATTCCTGCTTCTTCAGCTTGTTTCTTAGTGTAACCAACAGATGCTAATTCTGGATCAGTGAAGCATACTGCTGGAATTCCGATGTAATCGATTGCTGATGCATGGCCACTAATTACTTCAACAGCTACTTTACCTTCGTAAGAAGCTTTGTGAGCTAGTGGTGGTCCAGGAACGATATCACCGATTGCATAGATGTTTGAAATATTTGTACGGCATTGCTCATCAATTTCGATGATGCCACGGTCAGTCATTTTAATTCCAACTTGCTCAAGACCGATTTCTTGAGTGTTTGGACGACGACCTACAGTTACTAATACGTAATCTGCTTCTACAGTTTGGATTTCACCTTTAACTTCAAAGCTAACTTTTACGCCAGTTTCTGTTTCTTCAACGCCTTTAGCCATAGCTTTTGTATGGATATTTACGTTACCTTTTTTCTGTAGAGCACGTTTAACAACAGAGCTCATAGCTTTTTCAAAACCAGCTAAGATTTCGTCGCCAGCTTCTACTACAGTAACTTCTGTACCGAAGTTAGCATATGCAGTACCTAATTCCATACCGATGTAACCGCCGCCGATTACAACAAGTTTTTTAGGAATTTCAGGTAAGCTTAAAGCGCCTGTAGAGTTGATAACACGTTTAGAGTATTTGAATCCAGGAATTTCGATTGGTGTAGAACCAGTTGCAAGAACAGCATTTTTAAACGTATAAGTTTGTGCTGCATCTTCAGTCATTACGCGTAATGTGTTAGCATCTACGAAGTAAGCTTCACCGCGAATGATTTCAACTTTGTTACCTTTAAGAAGGCCTTCAACACCGCCAGTTAATTTCTTAACTACGCCGTTTTTCCATTCTTGAACTTTTGTAAAGTCAACTTTTACGTTCTCTGCAGTGATACCCATGTCATCAGAATGCATTGCATTCTCATAACGATGACCTGCATTGATTAACGCTTTTGAAGGAATACATCCAACGTTTAAGCATACGCCACCAAGGTTAGCTTTTTCAATAATCGCTACCTTTTGACCTAATTGTGCTGCACGAATTGCCGCAACGTATCCACCAGGACCTGCACCAACAACGACTGTATCTAATTCAATTGGGAAATCTCCTACTACCATTGTTATTACGCCTCCATTACTAATAATTGTGGGTCATTCAATAGACGTTTAATTTGGTTTAATGCTTTTTGAGCAGTTGCGCCGTCAATTAAACGATGGTCAAAGCTTAGAGATAATGCTAATACTGGAGCTGCAACGATTTCACCGTTTTTCACAACTGGTTTCTCAGCGATACGGCCGATCCCAAGGATTGCTACTTCTGGGTGATTGATAACTGGAGTGAACCATTGTCCACCTGCAGAACCAATGTTTGTAATTGTGCAAGAAGCACCTTTCATTTCAGCCGGAGCTAAACGACCGTCACGTGCTTTACCAGCAAGATCATTAATCTCGTTAGAAATAGTGAAGATAGACTTGCGATCTGTATCTTTAACAACTGGTACTAATAGACCTTTGTCTGTATCAGCTGCGATACCGATGTTGAAGTAATGTTTATGAACTACTTCTTGAGATGCATCGTCTAAAGAAGTGTTTAACATTGGGTATTCACGTAATGCAGATGTTAAAGCTTTAACAACGTATGGAAGGTAAGTTAATTTAATACCTTTGTCCGCTGCAACAGCTTTGAACTTCTTACGGTGAGCAACAAGCTCAGTTACATCAATTTCATCCATTAGAGTTACGTGAGGAGCTGTATGCTTAGAGTTAACCATTGCTTTCGCAATCGCTTTACGGATACCACTCATTTTCTCACGAGTTTCTGGATATTCACCAGCTGGGATTGGTTGTGCTTTTGGTGCTTCTTCTTTCGCTGCTGCTGGAGTAGCTTCTACTGCTGCTGGAGCCTCAGTTGCTGCTACAGTTTGTCCACCATTTGCAAATGCATCGATGTCAGTTTTCACAACACGGCCGTTCTTACCAGAACCAGCTACTTTATGAATATCTACACCTTTTTCACGAGCATATTTACGAACAGATGGCATAGCGATTACACGCTCATTTACTACTTCTGCAGTTGCTGCTGGAGTAGCTTCCGCTGCTGGAGCTTCTACTGCTACTTCTTCAGCTTTTGGAGCTTCATCATGATCGTCACCTTTAAATTTAAGGTTTTCGTATCCAGGAGCATCAAATTTAATTAATGTATCTCCTACTATTGCAACTGTTCCTTCTTCTACAAGTACTTCAAGTACTTTACCTTTAACAGGAGAAGGGATTTCTACTACTGCTTTATCATTTTGCACTTCAAGAAGTACATCGTCTTCATTTACTTCATCGCCTGGTTTAATAAACCATTTTACGATTTCACCTTCGTGGATACCTTCACCGATATCTGGTAGTTTAAATTCAAATGCCACGGAATTCAGCCCCCTGATTCATTTCATTATTATGGAATATGTGCAAAAGAAACCAGCATGTGCTGATTTCTTTTGCACATGAAAAACTAAAAATTAGAAGTTCATTACTTTATTAACAGCTTCAACAATATCTTTATGGTTTGGTAACCATACGCTCTCAGCTTGAGAGAATGGGAATACTGTATCAGCAGCTGCAACACGAACAACTGGAGCTTCTAAGTTTAAGATTGCACGGTCGTTAATTTCCGCTACAACGTTAGCTGCAATACCAGCTTGTTTTTGAGCTTCTTGAACTACAACTACGCGACCTGTTTTTTCAACAGAAGCAATGATTGTTTCGATATCTAATGGTTGAACTGTACGTAAGTCAACAACCTCTAAAGAGATACCTTCTTTTTCAAGTTCTTCAGCAGCTTTTAATGCAGCATGAACCATAGCACCATAAGCGATAACAGATACATCTGTACCTTCACGTTTGATATCAGCTTTACCTAAATCAATTGTGTAATCGCCTTCTGGTACATCTTGACGGAATGAACGGTACAATTTCATATGCTCTAAGTAGATAACTGGATCGTTGTCACGAATCGCAGAGATTAAAAGACCTTTTGCATCGTATGGAGTAGATGGAATAACAACTTTTAGACCAGGTTGTTGAGCCACTAATCCTTCTAAGCTATCAGCATGTAGTTCTGGAGTATGAACGCCACCACCGAATGGAGAACGAATTGTTACTGGAGCAGTCCAACGTCCACCAGAACGGTAACGCATACGAGCTAATTGACCAGAAACTGAATCCATTACTTCATAAATGAAACCGAAGAATTGGATTTCTGGAACTGGACGGAAGCCTTCAAGTGCAAGTCCAACTGCAAGTCCACCAATACCAGACTCTGCAAGTGGAGTATCCATTACACGATCTTCACCGAATTCAGCTTGTAAACCTTCAGTAGCACGGAATACTCCGCCGTTTACACCAACGTCTTCACCAAACACAAGTACATTAGGATCATTTTTCATTTCAACGCGTAAAGCATCAGTGATTGCTTGAATCATTGTCATTTGAGCCATGGCTTACTTCGACTCCTTTTCTTTGTAAATTTCATATTGTTCAGCTAAGTTGTAAGGCATTTTTTCGTACATGATTTCCATTAAATCAGTAACTTTTTGTTTTGGAGCTTGGTCAGCCTTAGCAATTGCTTGTTTGATATCTTCTTTTGCTTCTTCGATTACTTTCTCTTCAACTTCTTGAGACCATAGGCCTTTGTTTTCTAAGAATGCACGGAAGCGTACGATTGGATCTTTTTGTTCCCATTCGTTTTCGATATCTTTTGTACGGTAACGAGTTGGGTCATCACCAGCCATTGTATGTGGACCATAACGGAATGTTAAAGTCTCGATTAAAGTAGGGCCTTCGCCGTTTACTGCGCGCTCACGAGCGAAAGCAGTTGCTGCGTATACAGCTAATGGATCCATACCGTCTACTTGAATTCCGTAAATACCTGCTGCTACTGCTTTTTGTGCTACAGTTTTAGCTGCAGATTGCTTTTCTACTGGAGTAGAGATTGCATAACGGTTGTTTTGTACAACGAAGATTGCTGGAGCTTTGAATGCACCCGCAAAGTTCATACCTTCGTAGAAGTCACCTTGTGAAGCACCACCGTCACCAGTGTAAGTAATTGCAACAGATTTTTTACCACGTAGTTTCATACCTAACGCAACACCAGCAGTTTGGATGATTTGCGCACCGATAATGATTTGTGGAGCAAGTGCATTTACATTCTCAGGCATTTGGTTACCCATGAAATGTCCACGAGAGAATAAGAATGCTTGATATAATGGTAGACCGTGCCACACTAATTGTGGAACATCACGATATCCTGGTAAGATGAAATCTTCTGCTTCAAGTGCGAAATGACTTGCTAATTGAGAAGCCTCTTGTCCAGCAGTTGGTGCGTAGAAACCTAAACGTCCTTGACGGTTTAAAGAAATAGAACGTTGATCTAGTACGCGAGTATACACCATACGGCGCATTAACTCTTTTAATTGATCGTCTGATAATTCAGGCATAGCTGCTTCATTCACAACTTCGCCTTTTTCATTTAAAATTTGTAATGTTTCAAATTGAGCTGCGATAGCTTTCATTTGCTCATCAACATTAAATAGGGTGTTTTTTGTTTTAGTACCCATTCCGTTCACCTCTTCCTCTCTTGAACCATATTCTGAAACGCTTTCACTATCTATTAACTAGACTGAAAGCGCAACAATGTAAACCAACAAATTTGTCTGTCGGTTGAGAATAATTTTGTGTACCTAACAATCTGTACTAATGTTTTTTCAAAAACATATTAATACAATCTTGATCACGTTTTTTAGTTTACAACTATTCTAATTACGATGTCAATTACTTTGAATACGTTTTTTTATAAATAATATGCAGGTTTCCTCTACACAAACGTGTTTTTATTTTTCACATCTGTATTAGTAAGCAATAACCTACTGTTATATTATTCCCTTTTTAACTTGTTTTTTCTCTTAGAATAATATGTAAACGATTTAATTCTCTTTAGTTTTTCTCTCTTCTCAATAAAATTATACAAACACTTCTTCCTTTTATAGGTAAATACCTATACATTTCTGATCATTCCTCCATACATTATAGTAACCGCAGTATTAGCGGGAAATGATAAAGGAGGTCATCTCATGTACGGATACTCATATTGCTATCCAACAACTTGTTCATATCCTTCCTACGGTTATGGCGGTTCTTGTGGCGAATCTGGACGCGGCTTCGCCTTAATCGTTGTGTTGTTTATCCTTTTAATTATCGTTGGTGCTGCTTGCATTCGCTAATTAATGTAAAATGAAACAACTATGGAAAGAGACAGACGGCTTTGCCGTCTTTTCTTTTATTACATAACTTATCTATAGAAGATTTGTTTCCAAGTAGCTCTTCCTTACTTGCCGATGACTTTTTTTATCTCCTTTGGTAGACTAAAGAAGAAAGGAGAGATTACATATGCTTACAATGAATGAAGTAATTCGTGAAGGAAATCCTATTTTGCGCGACGTCGCAGAAGAGGTCTCCTTACCTGCTAGTGAGGAAGATACAAATACGCTTAAAGAAATGATTGAATTTGTAATAAATAGCCAGGACCCTGAAATGGCTGAAAAATATAATTTACGCCCCGGAATCGGATTAGCGGCTCCGCAAATCGGTATTTCAAAGAAAATGATTGCGGTTCATGTAACTGATACGAACGATACATTATATAGCTACGCATTATTTAACCCAAAAATCATTAGTCATTCTGTTGAACGTACATATTTACAAAATGGTGAAGGCTGTCTATCTGTAGACCATGAAGTACCTGGTTATGTCCCTCGTTACACAAGAATTACAGTAAAGGCAACAACGATTAACGGT
Source organism: Bacillus sp. NPDC060175 (assembly GCF_042728695.1). Classification (NCBI taxonomy): domain Bacteria; kingdom Bacillati; phylum Bacillota; class Bacilli; order Caryophanales; family Bacillaceae; genus Bacillus; species Bacillus sp. NPDC060175. The sequence continues at coordinate 52,587 of NZ_JBHWYR010000022.1, read as the reverse complement.
GAAGACGTAAAACTGCGATTAAAAGGTTTACCAGCAATTGTATTCCAACATGAAATCGACCATTTAAACGGTGTTATGTTCTATGACCATATTAATAAAGACAATCCATTTGTGGCTCCCGATGATTCAAAACCTCTCGAGCGATAATAGTAAAAAGGCGGAAGTTAACCTTCCGCCTTTTTATTATATGAAATGGGTTCCACACTTACTTATAACAAGCCAGCCCACTTTAATCCGTGATAAATACCGTCTTCATTAACATCTTTTGTCACATGATTAGCAAGTTTTTTCAAATCCTCATGACCATTCCCCATCACAATGCCCGTTCCTACTGCTTCAATCATTTCTAAATCATTTAATCCGTCCCCAAATGCATATACTTGTTCACGATTAAATCCTATTTTCTCAATAAACTTCTCAATCCCTTTTGCCTTAGAACCCCCATTAGGAATAATATCCATCGAATATGCATGCCAGCGTATAAAATGAAAATCTGGATAATGATGAATAAACTTTTCTTCTTCGTTTACTTCACAAAAAAGAAGCGTTTGATAAATATCGCGTTTCTCATAAAAATCAGGTTCATATGCCGGATGCTCGAATTGTAAGGTTCCAAAACCTTCTTTTACATAATCATGATATTCCACTGACGCTCTCATTTCTTGATGGTCAAGATATACAAGTGGATATCCTTCTTGTTTTGCAAACTGAGTAAACTTATGTAGAGCATCAGGATGTAATGGATTATTAAATAATACCTCATCCTCAAATACAACATACTGTCCGTTAAAACTAACATAATTATGTATATTGAGTTCCTCACGAATATCTTCAAACATAAATGGCGCACGCCCTGTCGCAATCGCTACATGCACACCTTTTTCTTGTAAATCTCTTACTGCATCTCTTGTAGATTGCGGAATTTTTTTATCATGATCTAATAATGTTCCATCAATATCAAAAAAGATAATTTTATCATTCATTTGTCAAAATCCTTTCTGGCACTCTATATTCCTATTTTGATTATCACTTTTCAAATTTCAAAAAAAAGTATAACATATTAAACATCTGTGAAGAAAGCGTTCACTTTCTGACCTTATTTATGAAATGCGCATATAATATTAGTAAAAAAATGTGGATACTTGTTCGGATGAATTTTCTTTTCTATTCTTCCTCATACTATATCTATAACTAACGGCTACTAATCGTTACTACAGGATAACTTACACTATACTAAAAAGAACAAGATTCACTATTCACTTCTTATCTTCTTTCTTGTACGGGAGACGGAGTTATCATTAGTAATATGCATGTTTAAAATAAGGAAAGGAAGGAGTAATCATGCTGAAGAAGCTGAAGAAAAAGCTCAAGCGTTATTTAAACGATTTAGTCCGTAAGAAGACAATCGCTTAAATTGTGCCCATTTCGGGCTTTTTCTTCATTCTCATTCGAAAAAACATGAAAATCGTGACTGTTTGCTTTATAATAAGTAACAGATAATGCAAAACATAGACAAGGAGAGGTTTTCCCAATGATTTTTAAAGTATTTTATCAAGAAAAGTTAACTGAGGTCCCAGTACGTGAAAATACAAAAGTTTTATATTTAGAGGCTACGTCTCAAAAGGATGTTCGTAAAAAATTACAAAAGTTCGCATATAATATCGAGTTCGTTCAGTCTGTTACTGGTGCTCATCTTGAATATGAAAAACAAAACGCTGATTTAATATTAGCGGAGATCGTATAGTCATATGAAATTCCTAAAAAATGATCAAGCTGCCGTTTTTGCCCTCGGTGGTCTTGGTGAAATCGGTAAAAATACATATGCTGTTCAATTTCAAGATGAAATTATTATAATTGACGCTGGAATTAAATTTCCAGAAGACGAACTCCTCGGTATCGATTATGTAATACCAGATTACACTTATTTTGTGCGAAACGAAGATAAAATTAAAGGGTTATTCATTACACATGGTCACGAAGATCATATCGGTGGAATTCCTTATCTATTACGTCAAGTAAACATTCCAATTTACGGTGGAAAATTAGCAATTGCCCTAATAAAAAACAAATTAGAAGAGCACGGATTACTTCGTAAAGCAAAACTTTATGAAATTCAAGAAGATGATGTTATTAAATTTAAAAAGACATCTGTTTCCTTCTTCCGTACAACTCACAGTATTCCGGATTCATACGGAGTTGTTGTGAAAACACCTCAAGGACAAGTCGTTCATACAGGTGATTTTAAATTTGATTTCACACCAGTAGGCGAGCCAGCAGATTTAACAAAAATGGCCGAAATCGGAAAAGACGGTGTACTTTGTCTCTTATCTGATAGTACAAACAGTGAAGTGCCAAACTTTACGATGTCTGAGCGCCGCGTTGGTGATAGTATTCAAGATATATTCCGCAAAGTAGACGGTCGTATTATCTTCGCAACCTTTGCATCGAATATCCATCGCTTACAACAAGTTGTTGAGGCTGCTGTTGAAAACAATCGTAAAGTAGCTGTATTCGGTCGAAGTATGGAAGCAGCTATTGAAATCGGACAAAACCTTGGTTATATCCGGTGTCCAAAGGATACATTCATAGACACATCTCAGCTAAACCGCCTACCAGCTAATAAAGTTGTTATGTTATGTACAGGTAGTCAAGGGGAGCCGATGGCAGCACTTTCACGTATTGCCAATGGTACACATCGTCAAATTCAAATTATCCCTGGCGATACAGTTGTTTTCTCTTCTTCACCAATCCCAGGCAATACAATTAGTGTAAGTCGTACAATTAACATGTTGTACCGCGCTGGCGCTGATGTAATCCATGGTAAACTCTCAAATATTCATACGAGTGGACACGGTGGACAAGAAGAACAAAAGTTAATGCTACGTCTTATTAAGCCAAAATATTTCATGCCAATTCATGGTGAATATCGTATGCAACGTATGCATATGAAATTAGCGAATGATTGTGGTATTCCAGAAGAAAATTGTTTCATTATGGATAACGGGGATGTTCTCGCTTTACGTTCTGATGAAGCAAGCGTAGCTGGGAAAATCCCATCTGGCTCTGTCTATATCGATGGAAATGGTATTGGAGATATCGGTAATATCGTATTACGTGATCGTCGCATTCTTTCTGAAGAAGGACTCGTTATTGTAGTTGTAAGCATTGATATGAAAGAATTTAAAGTTGCAGCAGGACCTGATATCATCTCGCGTGGTTTCGTTTATATGCGTGAAAGCAGCGATTTAATCAACGATGCTCAAACATTAATTACAACACATTTAGAAAAAGTAATGGAGCGAAAAACAACACAATGGTCTGAAATTAAAAATGAGATTACAGACACATTAGCACCATTCCTATACGAAAAAACAAAACGTCGTCCAATGATTTTACCAATCATTATGGAAATATAAGAAAAAGGACAATGCCTCCTCGGCATTGTCCTTTTCTCTTATCTTAAAAAATGCTTAAAACGATCTACTTCATCGTCATGACCAATTACAATTAATATATCTCCCGCCTGAATGTTTTCTGTAGCTCGAGGAGATACGATAACTTCTTTCCCACGCTTAATTGCTACAATGTTCAAACCAAACTTCGCACGAATATCTAATTCAATTAAAGAGTGCCCATCAATTTTTTTATTTGCGATAATCTCTACAATACTATGCTCATCTGAAAGCTCTAGGTAATCTAACACATTACTTGATGCGATATTATTAGCAATCCTTTTTCCCATATCTCGTTCTGGATGCACAATATGATCTGCCCCTATTTTACTTAGCACTTTTTCATGATAGTCATTTTGAGCTTTTACAGTAATATTTTTCACACCTAATTCTTTCAAAATTAACGTTGTTAAAATACTTGAATTCAAATTATCTCCAATAGCAACGACTACATGATCAAAATTACGAATACCAAGACTTTTTAATACCATCTCATCTGTTGAATCTGCAATTACAGCATGCGAAGCTATATTTGCAAACTCATTAATTTTATCCTCATCTGAGTCAATTGCCATTACTTCCATACCTAATTGAGCTAATTCACGGCAAATACTTCCACCAAAACGGCCAAGCCCAATAACAGCAAATTCTTTCTCTTTTTCGCCCACAGGAATTCCTCCAATAACATCAAGTACTATGTACTTTTATTGTAACATACTTTAAATTCGCTACAAAAAACTGTATATACTTCTCATTTTTGTTTTTGCATATAAAAATACTGTTGTAAATAAAACGCGATACCGAAAATTAACATACCAAATACAAATATATTTCCAAATGAACTAAATGTTTCAAAAACGAACAATAGCGTTTCTTGTCCGAAAAAAGCAAATAAAAGTTGTGTAAATGCGAATAACAGTGCCAATATGTAATGATGTTGATGGAATAAATAATGTGTTGCGCCTAAAAAAGCTACAAGCGAAACAATGAAGATCCACCAAGTTTCTAAAAACAATTGCCAATTAGTAAATTGATATCCATTTACTAATATCGCAATAATTCCTATAACTGCCATCGTCGGCACACTCCATAATAATGCACGCCCTCTAAAGAAGCGCGCACCTTTTGCATCTCCTTTTTCATTTGCGATGTATGTTAGCACGACAGTACTTATATACAAAACAGAGAGGATTGTTAAAACAATGATAAGCCAAAAATGTAATTGATAATATTCATGTTCTATATTCGTCACAATTGCAGCTAACATACATGGAATAAACATCCCTGTCCAACCATCTATTTTTCTTTCGTTCCAAAACACCGTATTACCAATTCGAATTCCTAATAGCATAAAAATAGTGATACCTAGTACAAATAACGTAGTCTTATTCCCTACTAAACTCGTTGAGAAAGCAATTAATCCAATAAATAAAAAAAGAACAAATCCATTCATAATTTCTAGTACAGGTGACAAATATCTTTTCACCCATTTGTATGTTTCTTCATATTCACTATTATTTGCTAAACGATAGGCGTAAAAACTTATCCCAAAATAAACCGCCGCAATAATAACATATGCATATAAGACGAAACATAAAATCGCACTGCTAATTTGCACGTAATTCCCCACCCTTTTTTCTATGTATCACATTGATTTTACACACTTTTCATACTAAAAGTAAACCTGTATAAGGTAGTTAAATAATTATCTTACCTATTAGTACTAATTAATAATGAGCAGTGGCTAAAAACCCCTGCTCATTATTAAGACGTCAAATTTAACTCTACTCATTTGTATGAAGATGTCTAACACTAACAAATACAAAAGATGTTTTCGTCTCGGAACTAAAAAATCCCCACTCTAAACCGTTGCACAATTAGCGAGTAAGTTCACTTTCTATTTCCCTTCCACTTCACATATTGATTTAAAAATACAATCGCTTTCTCAATAACCTCTTCGTCTGGTTTTAATTTCGCATGATGTAAACCATATTCTGAATTTACTCCAAGCCAAAACATAAATCCAGGTATCTCTCGAAGCATATAGCCGAAGTCTTCACCTGTCATTGCCTCCGTACATGTAATTACGTCCATATTCGTTTGTTCACGTGTAAATTGCATAAACTCTCTCGTTAACTCTTCATGGTTATACACTTGATGATACATCGCTCCGTAGTCAATAACAGCTTCACATTGAAAGGAAGCTTCTATTCCCGCAACAATTGCCTCAATTCGGCTTTTAACACGTTTCATTGATTCCACTGATAGCGTTCGAATTGTTCCTTCTAAACGAGACTTTTCTGCAATAATGTTTTGAACTGTACCACCTGTAATTTTCCCAATTGTAATTACCGCACTGTCAAGAGGATTCACATTACGACTAATAACTGATTGAAGTTGTGTAACGAGATGACTCGCTGCAACAATCATATCATTTGCTGTATGCGGATATGCAGCATGCCCACCTTTTCCTTTTAAATCAACGTATAACTCTGATGTATTCGCAAATAATAAACCGTCTTTTGTCGCAATTGTTCCCACAGAGTATTCAGGTGCAATATGAAGTCCAAGAATCATATTAGGCTTCCATTCTTTTAACTCATCACTTTCTAACATAGGAAGTGCACCACCTGGACCTTCTTCAGCTGGTTGGAATATAAATACAAGATCATCATCTATTCTTTCGCTTACAGCCGCTGTTAAAAGTCCTAAACCGATTGTTGCATGCAAATCATGTCCACATGCATGCATCATTCCTTCATGGACAGAAGAGAATTCATATCCAGTTTCCTCTGTAATAGGTAGACCGTCTATATCTGCACGATAACCTATTATTTTTCCAGGATTTTTCCCATTTACTTTAACAATTACACCTGTTTTCCATGTTCTCACTTCCAAATATTCGTTAGGAAGCGTTCCTATATAATCTAAAATATACTGTTGTGTTTTCCACTCTTTAAATCCGCTTTCCGGAATTTTATGTAGATCTCTACGAACTTGGACAAATTTGCTTACTGTCACTTTTGCACCTCTATCTATAAAAAGCGTAAGAGCACATTCATGCTCTTACGCTTTTTGTTTTTTATTTCTCTGGGTTTAATTGACGAAGCTCTTGTTTGATTTCAGTTTTTGCTTTTGTCTTCTCATCAATTTCTTTAATTACACGTGCCGGAGTTCCCGCAACAACTGTATATGGAGGCACATCTTCTGTTACAACAGCTCCTGCTGCTACAACTGCACCTTTACCTACTGTAACGCCTTCTAGAACCACTACATTTGCACCAATTACAACGTCATCTTCAACGATAACTGGTTTTGCAGAAGGTGGCTCAATAACACCGGCAAGTACAGCACCTGCACCTACGTGACAGTTTTTACCAACTGTTGCACGTCCACCAAGCACTGCGTTCATGTCGATCATAGTACCTTCACCAATTACAGCACCGATGTTAATTGTTGCATTCATCATGATAACAGCGTTGTCACCAATTTCTACATGGTCACGAATAATCGCGCCTGGCTCAATACGAGCTTTAATACCTTTTAAATCAAGCATTGGAATTGCAGAATTACGACGGTCGTTCTCAACTACATAGTCAACAATGTGCTGGTTATTTTCATCAAGAATTGTCTTAATCTCAGACCATTCTCCGAATAATACACCAGATTTTTTATTTACAAATGCTTGTACAGTTTCAGGGAATGTTACTTCTTTTAAATCCCCTTTTATGTATACCTTTACAGGAGTTTTCTTTTCACTGTTTTGAATAAACGAAATAATTTCGTTAGCGTCCATCATTTTCATTCTTGTTGCCTCCTAAATCCATTTATAATGTTACTCTACCAAACGATAGAGCGAGTAGCAAGACAATAATCTTATTTTTCCATTTGAATTTCTTCTATAATTTCTAAAAATGCTTGTACTTGCTTCAACTGCCTTGCCGAGTCACTCGTCAATAACCATGTTTCTCTCGTTAATTGAACAGGTGTTTTATACATATTTTCCTGCACTTCTTTTAAAACAGTCGAAGGTAAAAGAGCGTAACCTATTCCATTTAAAACAAGCTGTTTGCACGTTTCAATTTGGTCAACTACAATCGTTCGCTTAGGTGGATTTGAAAATAATCCATACCACCAATTTTGTATTTGTCCATAGTAGGTCGAATCACTTTTAAATTGAATAAATGGTCTATTTGTCTCTTTTAACATCGAAATATCTTTTATTTCTTTATCAACTAAATATAATTCATCTTCAAATAATTGTTGTTTCTGCCCTTTGTATTCTTGTGATCCTCTCAGTATAGCAACATGAACGTCTCCTTCATAAAATTGCTTTTGCACTTCACTACTCCAGCCAGTAAACAGAGCTATCTTCACAGAAGGATACTTATGCACAAATTTTTTCAAAACAGGTGGAAGCCAATATTGCCCAATGACTGATGCAACAGCTATTTTTAACGTACCGTATGTTTCCGTTCTAAAAAGAGCCAGTTCACTTTTAATATCCTCTTCCCGTTGTAACATTTCTTTTGCATAATTTGCAACTTTTTCCCCTTCAGGTGTAATTGTTAATCCTTTTTGTGAACGAATAAAAAATTTCATTCCCCAGTGTTTCTCCATAGATTGTAATCGTTGACTAAGCGCAGGTTGGGAAACAAATAAACGTTCCGCCGCTTTTCTCATATTTGATTCCTGAGCTAACACAACCATCATTTGAAAATCATCAATTTGCAACTTTCTCCCTCTTTCCTTAGCTTCCATACACCTAATTTAAATAAGTATTTCATCCTTAATTTAATTGCATACTTTTATACATTAGAACGGTTTGTTAGTTCAAACTTTTCTTATGCTGTATGTCTTTTTAAATATAATACATACACAACTGATATGCACGAAAAAAAGTGACTTCGCCTTTTCAGTGAAGTCACTTTCCCTACGTTATCGATTATGCTGTCTCACTTTTTTATTCAATAATTTTAAAATAGCCCGACGTGTTAAAATACCCTCGAAGTAACCTTCTTCATTGACAGCGCAAATAAAAGGATGATCAATTGTCATTTCTAAAGCTTTTGCAAAAGAATCTTCTAACATAAGAACTGGAATCTCTTCCTTCATCACTTGTTCCACTTTCATATTCTCAAGTCTTTCAAACTCAATGTGATCTAATCCTAAAATACCATCTAAAATCATAGCAGTACTAATTAACCCATGTAATTTATACATAGGGTCTAAAACAGGAATCGCCGAATATCCAGATTTCACAAGAACGAGTAAAGCATGTTCTAAACCATTCCCTATTTGGACATGTGCTACTTTTTCTGATGAAATCATTAAATCCTTCACAAGAATTTGTTGAAACTCATCTTTCGGAATACTAATCATGTTACATCCCCCATTTCCCTTGCTTATATTCTCCAATCCTACTTACATTTTATGATAGCGTTTTCATGTTATTATTTTGTCCTAACATTCTTCTAATAAAAATAAAGATACACAGCTATTTTAGCATACAACATAAAAAAAAGACTACCATTCCGGTAGCGCTTAATACCCTTTATTTTTTAAACGGTAAAACAATCTTGTAATTTTTTTATATTGCGTCACATCTGTCTGTTTTAAACCATTCTCAATGTCTGTAAGCTCCACCGCTAAAATTTCGCTCGCATAATTTTGCTGAAACAGAATATCCAACAATAAATTTTCTTCTTCTCTTGTTAAAACAAATTCCTTTTCCATATGCTCCTCTCCTTGCACTCACATCATCACTCTTATTATATAAGATTTTCAACTTATTCAATAGATGTAATATTCGGTTTTTGCCAGAGCCACTTAACGACTGCGAATATATAGACATCATTTCACATTATTTCGTATATCTGTTCGCATAACTAAATGCCGCATAAGCATCTGGCTTAATTTTTGCTGTTAATCCCATTGCTTGAATTTTCATCGTCATATCTAAAATAAATTCTTTTGTTAAACCATCATTCCCGATATCTAAATGAATTTCCATTATGAATCCTGCTCCATCTTGAGCGTATGGGTGCAATAAATCCCATATTGTTTGTATATGATTGGGAGTAAATAAATAGGCGATTTCTTGACTAAACTGTGTTTCTAAATATATTTTCTCTCGCAACGTTGCTGGCTTATTTTTCACTGATTTATGATGCAAACATCCCCATGCTCCTTTTCCAACCCGATGAATATGTATCGCTGTAATAAACCTCGTATCCTTTTGATGCGCTTGTGAGTCTGTCCCAATAGATAATCGATATAAATTTCGTGGATCCTTTTCAATGAAACTACAAATACGGTTAAATACCATATCAAAATTCAAATGTCTCTCTGAAACATTATAAAATGTATGCTCACCGTCCACATAGTCACGTCCTTTCAATTAGACAGACTTTTCGTATTCTCATTGTATGGGACAAAAATAAAAATTATAACTTACTACCCTTTATTCGTTTCAATATTTCGAATTACATAATTACAAAACCTACATGTATAAATTACATTTTGATTAGACTGGGCGGTTAATACATGATTAATTTCAGCATGACTGTGACAATTAGGACAAATAACAATCGGTAAGCGTTCCATCCTTTGCACCTCCTATTAATATTTACTATCATTGTAGGAAAAATAAAAAATTCCTATACATATACATTTGTAAAAACCTTTTATTTAATCGCGACTTAAATTGCAACTTCTACTACCTGTATAGCCCATTAATTAATATAACTAAAAAAGGTACCGCCATTTGGCAGTACCTTTTTTATATGTATCAATTAATGATATCATAAATCTCAATTGCAACCATATCGATGTTATCGAATTGATACACTTGAGGTTTTTCACCTTGTTGATACACTTCTAATTCATACATTTCACTTTTATCGAAAAATTTCACGCTACATTTGCGCTCACCGTTCACTTCAAAATAGCGTTGTGCTACTTCACCGCTTTCAGCTTGTTCTTGTAGACTAACAAGTCGAGTTAAAATTCCTTGGAGTAGAGACATGAAATCTCTCCTTTCTCTGATCTTCCTACCAATAGGTTTTACAGCTATACTCATTCTATCCGTCATAACAGAAAAAACGTTCCACAATCTAGGATAAAGGTTCTTGGCCAGAAACTCAACTAAAATTTGTCGAAATACGAAGTAAAAAGATGAAAGAGCATCTTTTTACTTCTTTATTGCGCTTTTTATACTGGCAGAATATAATAAAAAACAGAAAAAGGGAGGAATTACAATGAAAAAAATTGAGGTTTATACACAACCTGATTGTCCGCCTTGTACCATTGTGAAAGAATTTTTAAAACATAATAACGTTGTATATGAAGAATTTGACGTAAAAAAAGACGCTGCTGCACGCAATCGTCTTTTATATGACTATGAGTCCTATTCAACTCCAACAGTTGTAATTGACGGAGAAGTTGTCGCAGGTTTTCAAATTGAAAAATTACAACAGCTACTCGGTATAGAATAGGAATAGGGGACACCTATCCCTATTCTCATAATTGTTGTAACCTTTTTATTTCAGTCAACAGTTCCTGACTTTCATGATACCCTGCTAGTTTCCATTTTCCATTATCCTTTTGCAATGTCACAATTTGATATTGTCCACTCTTTGCCCGCTCGTAGACATATAAATTTTTATGTTCTTCATCATAAGACATTTTTGTTTCTGAATTAAAGGAAAACGGAGCTTCTTTTGCTGGAAGTAAATATTCACCACTTTGTTTTTCATTTCTACTGTTTTCATCTGTAAAAACTTGAAGGAAATTATTTGTAAAATATGGTGATAACGTCTCTATCATCTTATTCATAGATATTTGCTTCCCGCGAATTGAAAATTGGGTCTCATAACCTTTTTGTATCGTTGTAAACACTTCTTTCCGATCCACTTTCACTTCTTCTTTTCCTAAAACAGTTGTGACACTATAGCCAACTAGAAAGGCAACACATATAAATAGAACAAACCATATTCCATATTTCTTCATTTTTTCACCTTCCTTTTAAAAGAGCTTGTCTTTGTAGTATTCATTGTAACAATGATTATGCAAAGAAAGGGATGATTTCGTTCGTAAAATCTTTACAACGATAGACAGCATTTTCATCATCATTTTCACTATTACCAATTTATGATAAAAACAAACAAAAAAAATGCACGAATCTCTTCGCGCATTAAAATAAAACATCTTCCTCATATAAATATTCATACGATAAATCTATAAATAAAAAGTTTTCATCATCAATCGGGAATGAAAATGTTCGTACCATTTCACCAGTTTCGATATCAGCATATAAATCTGAAAGTCTTGCCTTATTCTCAAAACGCATTTTCATTATATTTTCTAGAAAATACGGGCGCCAACTCCAGTTCTTCATATAATACTCTGGCATAATGATCCATTCACCATCTTTTTTCATAATATTACCAGATTGTTGAAAACCATCTTCATTACAAATAAATATCCGAAAACTATATTGTGATATGCTTTGGCTAAATTGTAATAACCAATCATTTATATCTTCATTCTTTTTTTGTTTTGACAGAACATCACCAATTCGATCACGTAACATCTCTGTTAAATTATAAATTTTTTGCAACTTCTTCTTCTCATGCAGAATAAATTGATGACATTCATTACCAAGTCGCTCTTTTAAAACATTCGTTTCAATAAAATCAGGTAAACATTCTTTCAAATAATTACCTTGATAATATCTACCACCGTTTTTCCAAGCATATTGTAGTTGATAAAAAGCATCAATTTCTTCATATAACAATGTCGCACCAATTCTTCTAGCAAGTAAAGATAAGGAATATAAAATATCTTGATAAGATTGTAAAAGTGCAGTTTGCCTTAAATTTGTTAAATCTACTTTTAAAATATCCGGTGCTAACACGCTAATACGCTCTAAATTACTTGTACCCGTTCCGACTTTATTAATCGAAATTTGAATACCATATGTACGATAATACATCAGTAAATGATTAAATTGTTCTATATCTTCTTTACATTCATGTTCTGTTATTTCTAGAACAATGCGTTGTAAGTTCAAACCTTGTTCTTCATACATCAGCAAAAGTTGAAGTAAACTTTCATCTTCATCATTCATTAATACATTAGCATTCCGATGTATAAATAATAATAATTTTTGATCCGTTTCTAAATACCTATTTAACGCTTTTTCTACAATGGTGTTATCCGCTTCAAGTTGGAACTCACTCGGAATAGAATCATCATGGAAGAAAGATGCTAAACTTTGTATGCCCTCTTCTGTTTGAATACGTCCTACAACTTCATATCCAATTACTGTATGCTCATCAGCACTAAAAATAGCTTGATAATAAGGAAGGACTTTATCCAAGTTACTCATTACATCTAATGCATCTATCAACGTGCTTCCCTCCCTTTACTTTTCAAAAATTATAACACGATATTTACGGAAAAATAATAAAAAATCCCTTCAGTTTTCCTGAAGGGATTAGAGGGGTAAAATGCTAAGGGGAATTAGCAATTCTACTATGAAGAAAAAAGAGGTCTTAAATATAACGTATATATTCCCCTTTGTAAACACATTTCTCTCACATGTCACAACTTCGTCACATTTCACCGAAGAAAAAATAATAAATCATTCATTTTCCAGCCCTTTTAAAATGGATATTGGTGCAAATGCTGGCCACCATCCATTGTCATACAAGTTCCATTTATGTATGCAGCTTCATCTGAACATAAATAATAAGCTAGACCCGCAATTTCTTCTGGTGTCCCCAGCCTACCAAGTGGGACACTTTGTATTGTACGCTTAGCCATTTCTTCTGAAATCCATAATTTATCGGCACCACCTGTACGTTCAATTGGTCCTGGTGCGATAGCGTTAACTCGTATCCCATATTTACGTCCCCACTCAACAGCAAGAGTTTTTGTCATTGCTAATACACCAGCTTTAGCTGCTGCCGAATGGATAACCCCTGGACCTGCATCCCATGCATATGTTGCCACCATGTTAATAATATTTCCTTTTATACCTTTCTCAATCCAATATTTACCGACAGCCTGACTGCAATAAAATGTACCATTTAATACAATATTAATTACCGAATTCCAGCCATTCACAGATAAGTCCTCTGCTGGACAAATAAAGTTTCCGGCTGCATTATTTATTAAAATATCAATTCGTCCAAACTTCTCATCAATATGTTCAATCATTTTTTGAATATCATCAGTATTTCGTACATCCATTTGTACAGATAATACTTGCCCTGGAAACTGTTCAATTTCTAACTTTGCTTCTTCTAGCTTTTCTTTTGTACGCCCTGTAATAACAACTCGTGCCCCTTCTTTCGCAAAACGTGTCGCCATCCCTTTTCCCATTCCACTTGATCCACCTGTTATAATAACTACCTTCGCTTTCACATACATCCCCTCCAAAAAATGAATACACATTCATTTTATCACTTTATTTGATAGAAATCTTTATATTTTTCAATTTTTCTGATATTTTAACGTAAAGGGGTTTCTTTTCGTTCATTTTTTCGTAATCTATACTACTTTTTTAGTGTCTAAAATATATTTCCAAAAAACTGAAGGGAGATTCGAGTAACCTGTATATGAAGAAAATTACAAGAAGAAATTTTTTAAAATCTGGAATACGCACTTGTCTATATTCATTTATAACCGCTAGTATCGGCTATTATTATGCTAAATATATAGAGCCCTATTTGCTTTCTTTTACGCAACACACACTTAAATCACAGCTCATACCAAAAGGTTTTCATGGTATGAAAATCCTTCAATTTAGCGATTTACATCTAGGATACTATTTCTCTCTCCAACATTTATCTCAAATCGTTTCCAAGATTAATGCTGAAAAGCCAGATATTGTCCTTTTTACTGGTGATCTCATTGATAATTACCAAACATATACCGAGGCTCCTTTTGTTGCATCCATTTTAAAGAATATACAGGCACCCTTCGGTAAATTTTCTATTTATGGTAACCACGACCATGGTGGATATGGAACTGAATACTATGACCACATCATGCGCGAATCTGGATTTGAACTTTTGCACAATAGCGAAAAGCGAATTCGTTTACTGGATAATAGTGAAATTTCTATTTTCGGACTCGATGATATGCTACTAGGTAAACCAAAAATAGCGGAAACTTTACAACATGCAAAACAAAATATTTATACAATTGTTCTCGTTCACGAACCAGATATCGCGCCACAAATCGCAACATATCCAATCAATCTTCAACTTTCTGGTCATAGCCATGGCGGACAAGTACAAATCCCTTTTTTAGGTGCTATTATTACCCCGTCGCTTGCAAAAGAATATATTGAAGGTTTCTATAACATTCAAGGTTTGACTCTTTATGTCAATCGAGGTATTGGAAGAACACGTGTCCCATTCCGCTTTATGTCAAAACCTGAAATTACACTCTTCATCCTACAACATTCGTAACAATTCGCCTATTTTCTTACATATCCTTTCTTGTACGCGCTCATCCACGCTTGGTCCACCATATGATAAAAATGAGTCCAGTAAAGGAGGTTTGTTCATGTATCCATATTATCAACCAATCCCAGTTCGTTCAGCATCTATTGGCCCAGCAGGCGACTCACGCTTCTTTCCATTTTTCGGTGTTCCATTTCTAGCTGGAATTGCTGGAGGGTTACTCGGTGGAGCATTAGCTTTCGGCCCTAGACCGTTTTATCCGCCATATCCACCGCCTTTCCCACCACCAGCACCCTTTCCTTGTTACGGAGGGCCTTGTCAACAACCATACTATTATTAATTTAAAACAACGATTCTTCTGATGTTTTTCTATCAACGAACCGATTTATCACACGCCTATAATAAAAAACTATTCTCTCTACTCATTCTTCCATTTATGGAAGAATGAGTAGAGAAAAAAATAAAAACCTCTTAATTTCGATTAAGAGGTTTTTACTTTTTCTCTATTATTCAGCATCTGTATTTTGGTACGCCATCTTAAATAAATTCACTTGGCTATCAATTTCTTCTATACTACTATTAATTATATAATAATAGTCACCATCTTTATTTTGTTCACGTGTTTTCACATTATCAGCTAAAATCAGCTGTAAAATTGCCTTTATTCTCGCTTTCATTTCAATATCTAAAATCGGGAAGGATATTTCTACTCGTTTTTCCATATTTCGCGTCATCAAATCAGCTGAAGATAAATATATTTTTTCATCTCCATTATGATGGAAATAATAAATACGGCTATGTTCTAAATATCTTCCCACAACACTAACTACACGAATATTTTCACTTACATTTGGAATACCAGGTCTTAAACAACATGTCCCTCTAACGATGAGCTCTATCCTTACCCCAGCTTGCGATGCTTCATACATTTTTTTTATTAACGGTTTATCTGTTAACGAATTCATCTTAGCGATAATATATCCATTTCCATATTGTCTATGGTAACGAATTTCCTCATCTATTAACTCCATAAACTGCTCTCTTATATCAAACGGGGCAACAGATAAATGATGAAAATGCGGTTTTTTTGTATAACCACTCAAATAATTAAAGAAATTTGTTGCATCTACACCAAAGTCTTTTCGCGATGTAATATATCCAAAATCGGTATACAACTTCGCTGTTGCATCATTATAATTTCCGGTTCCAAGATGTACAAACCTTTCAATTTTTCCGTTTCTTCTTCTTACAACTAACGTAATTTTACTATGCGTTTTCAAGTGACTTACTCCGTAAATAACGTGACATCCGGCCTGTTCCAATTCTTTAGCCCAATTAACATTATTCTCTTCATCAAACCTCGCCTTTAGCTCAACCAATACCGTCACTTGTTTTCCTTTTTCAGCTGCTACCTTCAACGCCTGAATTATTGGAGAATCTCCACTTACACGATATAATGTTTGTTTGATTGCAAGTACATTCGAGTCATCTGCCGCATCACGGACAAAATCAACGACTGGCTGAAACGACTCAAAGGGATGGTGTAATAAAATATCATGTTCTATCGCTTTTTCAAATACATCTTCCTCATCACCTAAATCTTGAGGAGGTTGAGGAATAAGAGCCGGATATACTAGATGTTCATATAAAGGCGCTAATTTTTTATATAAGGAGAATAAACATGTTAAATCTAACGGTCCATCCATCATGTACACATCTTCATCTTTTACTTCCAACACCTCATACAATAACGCTAACACTCTTTCATCAATGTGTTCTTTACCAACTTCTAAACGAACGGCAGCTCCCCACTTACGCTTTTTCAATTCTTTTTCAATTACTTTTAATAAATCGCGTGCACCCTCTTCATGGATTGTTAAATCCGCATTACGTGTAATACGGAAACGAGTAACAGGTGATACGTTATATCCTGTGAATAATTTATGAGTAAAACCACTAATTACATCTTCTAATAAAATAAATTTATGTTTTTGCCCTTCACTCGGTAAAAATATGAAACGCTCCAGTAAAGAAGGCACTTGGACAATTCCTAACTTCGTGCGATTTTCTTCCTCTGCCTGCTTCTCATCGTATAAAATAGTAGCTAAATTCAAGCTTTTATTTAATAACATGGGAAATGGACGATACGCATCAATAGCTACAGGAGTTAACACTGGAAAGATTTGTTCATCAAAATACTCTTCGATAAATTCCCTCTGCTCTTTCGTCAAATCATGGAATGTTAGACGCTCAATCCCCTCTAGTTCAAGCGCTGGCAATACGTAACCTTTAAACGTATCATACTGTACAGTCATTAAGTCATGCGCTTTTATCGCAATCTTATTTAACTGTTTCTTCGGTGTTAAACCTGCTTTATTTTCTGGCTGATTAAATCCAGCACTTACTTGATCTTTCAAACCTGCTACGCGCACCATAAAAAATTCATCTAAATTTGAACTAAAAATACTAATAAACTTTAATCTTTCTAAAAGTGGATTATTTTCATCTTGCGCTTCTTGTAGTACACGTTCATTAAAAGCTAACCAGCTCAACTCGCGGTTATTATAATACGCTGTATCATTTAAATTTACTAAATTCCCCTTTAGCAATTCCATTCTCTTCACACTTCCCTTTGAAACTTTTTCACTATAATTTAGTTACTTTTATTTTATCAAATTATAATATTCCAAAGTGTTAATTTTTCGTAAAGACATCCGTACAACTTAACATTCTGATTCGAATAATAAGTTAATATTCGTTTTCAATACTCTTTCTAGCTGCTTTTTTTGTTTTTCAGCTTGCACTTTTTCCGCTAATGCCGATTGCTCGCATACAATTCTAAATGTTAATCCTTCTTTACTTTCTGTTATAGATATCGTTTCAACAAGCGCTCTTTGTCTCACATTTAAAGCGGCTGAAAATTGCAAAACAGCTCCTAATAACCGGATTTTTTTTTGTTCACTTTTATCAAACCATCCTTCAAATGGGGCTAAATGTTGTTTAAATAACATTTTTGATTTGTATGAAGCAATAAGTGCTAATCTAACTCGATCTTTATGCATCATGCCATCAATTGTTTTATTCGCTAGTAAATAAAACGTATGTAAGCGGCTCGCTTCTTCATCAATGTACTTCCCTATATTAAATACTTTCGCCGCTTGATGGAATATTTCCCAGTCTTTTTCCGACATAGAAATAAGTCCTACTCCTTCAAGTTGTTTACAAATCAATGTTCCTTGTTTAATAAGTTGAATTACAAATTCCATATCCATTTCGTACTCATATGATAATAAATATAAACTTTCTTCTACTACGTTCGGATAGTACGAAATCCCCAAGTCTTTCGTTAATTCTTCATAAAAAACACCTTCTCTTAATCCTTTTTTACTCAATATAAATGCCGGTGCCTCTATAACGTTAACAAGCATATGAAAGACTTCGACTGCTGGAATAATTGTATCTGCTCGATCTTTTGCTAACCCCTCCATCTTTTGAAGCTCTATGAACGACAATTCTTTTAATTCCTCTTTTACATGTTTAAGATCTTCTTCTTTCATTTTGTATAAATGTAATCCAGCTATAGGATAACAAATTAAATTTTGATGGATTTTCACCATATTCCTTGCACTCCCCCCAATTGCGATAAGGGGTAATTCTTTATCGATTAACCATGGTAGCGTTCGAAATTGATACCATAAATAGTTTTTTATTTCCTCTAACTCTTCTGTAGTAGGAATATCACCTTGAATAAATTGTTGCTTTAAAGAAAGTGCTCCAAAAGGAAAGCTATGATATTCTAAAATTTCTCTATTTCGAAAGTATGTAACTTCTGTACTCCCCCCACCAATATCAACTGTAATTCCTTCTGAAAATGAAGTGGAATTCATAACTGCTAAATAACCGTAACGTGCTTCTTCATATTCTGATAAAACTCTAAGAGTAAAATCTGTTTGCCCTTCAACAAGTTTTTTAATTTCATCTTGATTCTCAGCCTGTCTAATTGTTGCCGTTGCAACGCAAAGTACATGATGTAACTTATGGAATCGTGTACTTTCTTGAAATTGAAATAATGTTTGTAATAATACTTCTATTCCTTCTTCACTTAATACACCATTTACTAAATAATTTCTTAACCTAGCGACCACTTTCATATTTTCAATCTCTTTATAAAAACCCCCGCTTTGTTTTTCATAAATAACTAAGCGCATTGTATTAGAACCAATGTCTATAATGGCATATTGTAGTTTTAATATTTCTTTCAAACTTCTCACTCTTTCATTATCAAATTTCTGAAACATATTCTATCACTATTATACAAAATAGTTGTTTTTTGTAACAATATTGCTTTAATATTGAAAATATATACAATTACTTTTTGCATATAATAAAAACCCATTTTATTTATGCTATAATAAGGAAAACTTGAAAGGAGATTAAATATGAAACCTTCACAACCCCAATCTCAATTACATAATCAACATTCTATTAATAGACTAGCTCAATCTATTTTCGTTGTGAATCGTCATGCTAAAGCTGCAACTAATCCTAAGTACTTATATTGGTTAAAAAAGACTGCTTTAGAACGCTTAATTACTGAAAAAAAGGCTATCAAAGAAGGATTACATTTTTCTAGAAACCCACGTTTTAGTCAACAACAATCCGATGTTCTTATACGTTTAGGTGATTATTTTTTCCATATCCCTCCTACGAAAGATGATTTTCGCACCCTACCGCATCTTGGTCACCTTGAATCCTCCTATCGAAATCCGAAAACAACCTTATCTTTAACAATAGCAAAAAAAACACTTCAAGATTATATTGGTCCTGAAGCATTAAAACAAGAAAAAAAATTAAGCGAAGCAGTTCCATGGTATAGCCGTACCTATACAAAAAAATAAAACAGTTTGGCCCATATTAGGCCAAACTGTTTTATTTTTTATCTTCCTTAATTTTAATATTCGCTTGTTTATAGAATGCAACTTTTTCTGTATTATATGATTTCGTATATTCATTAAACTTATCTTTTTCTGTCTCAATATCTTTATATGCTTGGTTTACTAACTTTACTTTCTCGCTAATATCTTTTAATTTTGTACCTTTATCTTGTAGCATTGCATATAATTCTTTTTCTTGCTTTAAAGATTTATTATAGCTATCGTACATCTTTTGGAATGAATCATGTCGTTTCTCATAAGTACTCTTTACTTTATCCGCCTGGTCTTTTAATTTATTATCTTCAATTTTCTTCACATGCTTATCAGCTGACTTCACTTCTTCTTGCGCTTTATTTAAAGCCTCTTTTTCTTTAATAAGAACTTTTTCTCGTTCAGCTGTATTTTTCACTGCTTGATCAAGCTTATCCTTAACAGCCTGATTATTATCTTTTCCTTCTTGGACAATTTGATTATATAATACTTGCCCCTCTTTCTCTAATGACTCTAATTTTTTCGCATCTTCAAACATTGTTTTTTCTTGCTTGGCAGCATTTTCAAATGCAACATATAGCTCCTCTTCTGGTTTTGGGCCGAAACAACCAGCTAGTAAAGTCATTGATAATGCAGTTACAATTGCTAATTTATTATATTTCAACATCTTTTCCTCCTATTAATAAACGACCATCGCGCCAAAAATTCCATGAAAAACATGTAACTTCTTTATCTATTTCACGCTCGCATCTTTTTTACGAAGATCATCAATAATTATTTATACTGCTTGTACAATTTTCGCACTTGAAATTATGTAATATCTTAAAACATAAAGGCATTTACCTTAATCTTACCTACTGCAAGAAACACTATAATGTTTCACCTGATAAAAGATGATCGTTGACCTCTCACGTCTATCATTCCCTTTCTCACTTTCTATCAAATAACCTCTTTGTCCATTTTACATAGTGCAAAGGTGACCTCGCAACTCTTACAAAGATTCTTTTAATTTCTTAAAAAGGAAAAGTGTAGAGCATGCTTTCCTCTACACTTTTAAAATGAAACGCATTGTGCAAAATGCATTGACACATCCACAGACAATTATATGCTGATTTCATATATTTTTAAAGACTTTTGTTACAAAAAAAAGTTTTCTTGTAACAAAAGACAAAAAAATGTTACAAAAAATTCTTTATATCATACTTCTTCAAATCAAAGTTTCATTCATGACTTTGCAAGTTTCTATAATTATACAATTGATTTTGTGCCTTTCTAAACAAATCTTCAAAAGTTTTCCCTTCTATCGGATAACTTGCAGCCCCAAATAATAGTGTGGCACTTAATAAATCATTCGCTATTTCATTTTGAATATTTTTGATTAATCGATTTGTTATTGTTGACTTTTCATAGCCATTATCAACAGCTACGATAACATATTTATTTTCATCCCACCTCGTAACTGCATCGCCTTTTCGAACTGTCTTTACAATTGTACGTTCTACTCTTTGGACTAGCTCATCTAACTTTTTTTCTTGCACTGTGTCTTTTAATACATCCCATTCTTTTACGGAAAGAATATACACTGTAATATTACGAGAATCTCTTTCTGATAAAGCAGCTACTTTCTCAAAAAAATCAACGACAAAATCGTTATTTGTCATTCCTCCTACTTCAATATTTACACGCGCATTCGCTCTTTTATCGTACCAATGTCCAAAATAATAGCTTAGTATCATTTGCAATATATAAATAATAAAGACGGTAAAAAATGATCGCGAATCTAGCTTAGCAATTACATCCTGAAGTGCAATCCATTCTGTAACCGCAACTGTGTTCCCAAGTAGTAATCCACTTATTTTCCCTTTATATTTCATACTTCCCCTCCCTTCTATACCAATATATGCTTCTATAACAATAATGTTTTTCTACAAAATAAAAAATGTACATATTCCATGTACATTTCTACTTAAGCTCGTATACCTTTTCTATTTTATTTCATATATATACTATATATCGTTTTTAGAAAGGAGTGACCTATATGCTTCAAAAAGAAAATCTATCAGATATTATGCGCTTACTAGCTGGCTTTTTATTATCATTAAAATTACTATTTAACTCTTTCGGAATAAACTTCATTACAAACGATCAAATTGACGCTCTAGTAAATGTTATTTCATTTCTATTCATTCTATATTTTGGATACAAAAATAACTATGTTGGAAAAAAAGGAGTGGAACAAAAGAAATTACTCAAGAAGCACAATCTTCATTAAAAAAGGAACCTTTCGCACAGGTTCCTTCTTATCATTTTCTGACAACCACTTCATTTGTTTGTAGCGGTCCATATGATACTCCTTTATATTGAAATGTATATGTAGCCTGAAATAATGAATTGGGAGGAGCTTTATCTTTATTTGCTTTTATTTGACAAATTAATTCTACCCTTTCACTCGGCGATAGATTATCGATTCGCCACCTTACAAGCTGAAATAAAAACTCACTTATTCCCTTATCTGCTTTTAAAGAGTTTGGGATATACGCGAAATAATCACGAATCATATGACTTACAACTACTCGCGAAATCATTTCAACGCCTTTGTTTTCAACTTCAAGTCGAATAATTAGTATGTCATTAACATCATAGATCATCTCATATGAAAATTTTTCTTTATACATACTACGGATTTGCAATGTGACTGCTACATTAGATGCTTCCGTGTCCTTTTTAGAACCATCAATCCACAAAACCGGCTGTAACGGTATAGAATACCTTCCTTGATCCGAAATTCGTTTCCATATTTTCATAATATATTCACCTCATTCCAGATGTATCATCTATACAACTTTATTCTGCCTCTCGATGCAATAAACTACACTAAGAAAAAATATTGAGCTTGTTACAAAACATTTTAAATTTTTCTTTTCCTTTTATCCTATTCGACAATATAAAGAAAAAACCATTTTTAATAGGTTGACACAGGTTATTCTTTATTAAATATTTTTTTACAATTTCCTTCCTTAACTACATAAAAAAATAAATTCTTACTCTCTCTTTTCGTCAATATAATAAAATACTTTGGCTTAAGAAAACATTTACCTTTTAGTCAAATTTGACTATAATATAATTTATGATTTCCATCCTTTATATCATGTCAATGCAATTTTTTATAAATGAAGAGGGAACGATACAAACTGTACATAAAGTTTGTACGCATTGCACTAAAAAACTTAAGTTAGTTTAATTTTCATTAAAGGAGGGCTATATTTGGAAGCACAACTTTCAAAAAAAGATTCAAGTAAAACAAAATTTGTTGTTGCTGGTTTACTACTTGGTATTCTAATGGCAGCAATGGATAACACAATCGTCGCAACTGCGATGGCAACGATTGTCGGAGACTTAGGAGGGTTCGACAAATTCGTTTGGGTCACATCTGCCTACATGGTAGCAACAATGGCCGGAATGCCTATATTCGGTAAGCTTTCTGATATGTACGGGCGGAAACGCTTTTATATTGGCGGACTAATTCTTTTCTTATTCGGTTCTGCACTTTGCGGGACAGCATCAAGTATTGAACAATTAAGTATTTATAGAGCCATTCAAGGAATTGGTGGCGGAGCTCTTATGCCTATCGCATTTACAATTATGTATGATATATTCCCGCCTGAAAAACGCGGGAAAATGACCGGACTATTTGGTGCTGTTTTCGGAACATCTAGTGTTTTCGGACCTTTGTTAGGTGCTTACATTACAGATTATATAAGTTGGCACTGGGTCTTCTATATTAATATTCCATTAGGACTTATTTCCTTCTTCTTCATTACTAAATACTATAACGAGTCTCTAGAATATAGAAAACAAAAAATTGACTGGGCTGGTGCCATTACACTTGTCATTAGTATCATTTGCTTAATGTTTGCCCTAGAACTTGGTGGTAAGGAATATGCATGGAACTCTAATGTGATTATTGGTTTATTTTCAACTGTTATTATTATGCTTATTATTTTCTTCTTCGTAGAAAGAAACGCAACCGAGCCTATTATTTCTTTCCATTTATTTAAAAAACCTTTATTTGCAGCTAGCCAAGGTGTTGCCTTTTTCTATGGCGCAGCTTTTATCATCTGTACAGTTTATATTCCAATCTTCGTTCAAGGTGTTCTCGGTGGTTCAGCCTCAAATGCTGGATTAATTTTGACACCTATGATGGTAGGATCTGTAATTGGAAGTCAAACTGGTGGACAGTTAGCTTCACGAACAAGTTATCGTAACATCATGATAGTATCTGGAGTTTTCTTCGTTCTTGGTATTTATTTACTAAGTACTTTAACAATGGAAACACCTCGTACACTCGTAACAATGTTTATGGTGCTTGCTGGACTTGGAGTTGGATTCTCCTTCTCAGTTTTAAGTATGGCATCTATTCACAAACTAGAAATGAGAGATCGCGGTTCTGCTACATCAACAAATTCATTCTTCCGTTCACTCGGTATGACTCTTGGTGTAACGATTTTCGGTACAATTCAAAATCATGTTTTCACTGATAAATTAAAAGCAGTCTTCCCTCCTGAACTAGCAAAAATGGCTCCTAAAGGTGGAGACACAAGCTTTTTATTATCACCAAATGCTACTGAAAAGCTACCTCCTGAAGTACTGAGCGGCATTAAGGAGGCTCTTGCAACATCTATTGCTAATACGTTCTTCTGGGCACTTATTCCGGCCGTACTAAGTATTATTTGTATTTTACTTATGGGAAATGAGCGCCTCTTCACAGGACCAAAAACGAAACAAAAACAAAAGAAAGTAAGTTAGTATAGAAAAAAGAAACGGCATATCCCTTTATGAAAAAGGATATGCCGTTTATAATATGTATAAAGTTTCTATATACAGGAGTTGAGACAGCATGAGTATGAAATTAGTCATTCTCGGCTTGCTACTCGAAGGAGATAAACATCCATATGAAGTGCAGCACATTATGAAAGAACGACACATGGATTGTTATATTAAATACGCAAAAGGATCACTGTACTACGCCTTCGAGCAATTAGAAAAGCAAGGCGCAATTCGCATTACAACTATTGTTCGAGATACGAATAGGCCAGATAAAACAATCTTTCATATAACAGAAGAAGGTAAACGGCTATTTCACACGTTACTATTAAAACAGTTCGAAGCAAAAAACGAAATATATAAACCGATCTATTCAGCACTCTCTTTTGCTCATTTTGGTGATGATCGAGAGTTAGTTCCTATTTTAGAAAAAAAGAAAAATGATACCGTTCAATATTTACATAAAATGCAAACTATATACGATTGTAGCAAAGGGAACATTCCACGTGCACAACTATACATTTTACAAAGCGTTATTGAGCATATTACCGTTGAATTACAATGGTTAAACACCCTCCTTACAGATGCAGTGGCAGGACGTCTTTCAGAAATTGATATTGATGAAGGTTAAGTTTCCGAAGAAGATAGCCCTCTTCTTTGGAAACTTAACCACAATTTATTTCAATTCTCACACCTTTTCTCCACTTATAATAATCAGAACATTAAAATAATAATTAATAAAAAACTTTAGAATTTTCTTATTTTAAAACAGTGGACAAAATTCAAAAAATTGTGTTAGAATTTGTTTCAATATCATATCGCTTGTTAAATTCCTTTCAAAAGGAAAATAGGTACACGGAAATTTCGTTTCGTGTTTAAAAGGGAAGCTTGGTGAAACTCCAACACGGTCCCGCCACTGTAAATGCCGAGATTTCTTTTTGGTGCCACTGTGAAAACGGGAAGGTGAAAGAAATTATATAAAGCATAAGTCAGGAGACCTGCCTGTTTTAACAACACTGATAGACTCACGGATGATGATGAGGTGTTAAAAACAAAAAGGAAGGCTTATTTTTCTATGCCTTTATGCTTTTTGTTATAGGTATTTCCGAGTAAACGGAAATGCTTACTTTCAATTAGGGAGGAATTTAAAATGGCAATTCAAACAAGTAACTTAGGTTATCCACGTATCGGACTACAACGAGAGTGGAAAAAAACATTGGAAGCTTTTTGGTCCAATAAAATTGATGAAGAACAATTTTTAACGACAATGAAAGAAATTCGCCTTCAACACGTCAAAGTACAGCAAGAAAAAGGAATTGAATTAATTCCAGTTGGCGATTTTACATATTATGACCACGTTCTGGATACGGCCTACATGTTAGGATTCATCCCGTCACGTTTTTCAGAGTTTACCTCTTACCTTGATGTATATTTTGCAATGGCACGCGGCTCTAAAGATCACGTTGCTTCTGAAATGACAAAATGGTTTAACACAAACTATCATTACATTGTTCCTGAATATGAAGAAGGATTACAAATCTCTTTAAAAGACAATCGCCCTCTTCGTTTATATGAAGAAGCGAAAAAAGAGTTAGGCGTTGATGGAAAACCAGTTATTTTAGGACCTTATACATTCCTAAAACTAGCAAAAGGTTATAACGAAGAGCAATTTCCCACTATTTTAAAAGAGCTAGTTGCACCTTATGTACAATTATTCTCTGAATTGCACGCAGCTGGAGCACAAATTATTCAAGTTGACGAACCAATCTTTGCATCCTTAACAAAAGATGAAATTAATCAAGCGAAAGAACTTTACGAAGCTATTCATAAAGAAGTTCCGAATGCTAATCTTCTTCTACAAACATATTTTGATAGTGTAGAAGAGAACTATGAAGAAATCATTACATTCCCTGTTTCTGGTATTGGATTAGACTTTGTTCATGGCAAAGAAGGTAATGTAAATGCTATTTCAAAATATGGATTCCCAGCTGATAAAATTTTAGCTATCGGTTGTATAGATGGCCGTAACATTTGGAGAGCTGATCTTGATGATGTACTTTCTTTATTTACAACATTACAAAATCAAATCATAGCAAAAGGTTTAATTGTTCAACCTTCTTGTAGCTTATTGCATACTCCAATTGATAAAACGGGAGAAACGCAATTAGCAACTGAATTATTTGATGCACTTGCATTTGCTAATCAAAAATTAGAAGAATTAGTCCTTATCCATTCTGCTCTTACTAAAGGTGTAGAAAGCATCAGTAGCGATTTGACAACATATCGCAATGCACATCATGCAATCCGCTCATCAGCTGCACGTAATCGTGAAGATGTAAAAGTGGCACGTACATCACTTAAAGAAGATGATTTCTCACGTCCTCTTCCATTTGAAAAACGATATGAACTACAGCAAGTAGCTTTACAATTACCGTTGTTACCAACAACAACTATCGGTAGCTTCCCACAAACATCTGAAGTTCGTCAAACACGTAAACAGTGGCGTAACGGCGATATTACAAATGAACAATATAATCAATTCATTGAAAAAGAAACTGCAAAGTGGATTCGTTACCAAGAAGATATTGGTCTTGATGTACTAGTACATGGTGAATTCGAAAGAACTGACATGGTGGAGTATTTTGGAGAAAGACTTGCTGGTTTCTCCTTTACTAAAAACGGATGGGTACAATCATACGGTTCTCGCTGCGTAAAACCACCTGTTATTTATGGTGATGTTGCCTTTATAAGTGGAATGACTATTAAAGAAACTGTATATGCACAAAGCTTAACAGAGAAAGTAGTAAAAGGTATGCTAACTGGACCTGTCACTATTTTAAATTGGTCATTCGTTCGAAACGATATTGCAAGAAAAGAAGTTTCATATCAAATTGCATTAGCACTTCGTCATGAAATTGAATTACTTGAATCTTCCGGAATTAGAGTGATCCAAGTCGATGAGCCTGCACTTCGTGAAGGTATGCCGTTAAAAGAAAAAGATTGGGATGCATACATTACATGGGCAGTTCAATCATTCCTTTTAGCAACATCTTCTGTAGAAAATGAAACACAAATTCATACTCATATGTGTTACAGTAACTTCGAAGATATTGTAGATGCAATTCGCGCGTTAGATGCAGATGTTATTTCTATCGAAACATCAAGAAGCCATGGAGAATTTATTAATACATTAAAACATACAACATATGAAAAAGGAATTGGTCTAGGTGTATATGATATTCATAGCCCACGTGTCCCAAGTAAAGATGAAATGTTCACAATCGTAGAACAATCTTTACAAGTATGTGATCCTAAATATTTCTGGATTAATCCAGACTGTGGTTTAAAAACACGAAGAACTGAGGAAGTTATACCTGCTTTAGAGCACATGGTTCAGGCAGCAAAAGACGCTCGTTCTCTCCTAAAAACAAACGCATAATAAAAAACGTGTTATCCTTCAAAAAGGATAACACGTTTTTTTATTCTACACTCTCAAAATAGAAGTCGTATTGTACTTTATACAATTCATCGTCTGTTGGCTCTTCAAGAGGAGTTGCCTGCAAGACTACCATATATTCCCCGTTCGGAATAGGAATATGAAATTTATTAGAAAGAATACTTGTTATATATACTTCTTCATTCTTCACTGTGAAAGGAACTGATATCGTTCTAACCACTTCTTCTTTCTCAATATGATTTCCGCAAGTAACTTCTACTTCACAAGTATAGTCAGAGATTGCTTCAAAAATAATAGCTCCATCCACCTCAGCATAGCCTCTTTCAAAATCTTCAGGAGTCCAATCTACATAAGGCTGCTGACCATCATAATTCATTATCATTAATTGCGAATATGAAATTGTTAATTCCATAACTACCCCTCTCCTCCACTATGAAATGTATGCCAATTACTATTTCACTTCAAATTTCACACGCGTACCATCTGGATATTTGTCTAGCTTATTCCCTACCCAAGAACCTGCACCGCGGTTATCTGCTGGACTTATATATTCAATATGGGCTCCTTTTCCGCCTTCCTTACACATCGCCATCGGCCATTCATCACGATCATAACCTTTCTTCGTCGGATATGGCGCTAACGATAATTTCCTTCTATCCGCTGCACCATTACGATCAATTGTGCACATTTCTGAATGCCCTTCTTTTATAGCATCCGTTATATGTTTCCCGGTCTCTGGATATCGTTCTTTCGGGAACTCTAGAATTTGATCATACGTAGTTGTTTTTTTAGTACTTGTCTCCTCTGGCACAAGTACTTCATATACCGCTACCAAAAGAGAAAGAATTGCAATAATTGAAATGATAATACCTTTAAATTGCTTCATGTGTACCTCCGTGTTCCTACCAATTTCTTTTCCTCAGTTATTATAACAAACTTCTTCTACGTATGTTTTCAGACATTATTTTAGCTCTTCCTCTCCATTTCGCCAAAAACATTCATTTTTCCTCATCTTTTCACTAATGCTGTAGAAAACTAATAACCTTCCGACATTCTTTTTCAAAGGAAGTCCTCATAAAAGATTGAAATGATATATACGATACTTTTTGGGGAGGAACTATCATGGAAGCTATTTATAAAACGAAAGATGTTACAAATAAAACAGGTATCCCAAAACATATAGTCCGAAAATATAGCCAACTCTTAGAGGAACACGGTTATATCATTTCCAAAACAGCTGATGCTCGTATTTATAAATTGGATGATTTAAAACTATTGAAATCTATACATGAAAGAGCTGCTACATTACAAGAAGACATTTCAGAAACAATACCTATTATTTTAAAAGAAAGAGAGGCCCCACCTGTACCTGTTATTCAAGATAAACAAGAGATACAACCGAAAGAAGATGGACGTAACTTTGAGGAGTTCATGTTAAAACTTGAAATGCTTGCTCAATTAAATGAAGCAATTATTCATCAAAACTCTACTCTCATTACACAAAATCGTTTAAAAGACGAGAAATTAGATGAACTAATGCAACAAGTTTATGTAAAAGAAGGCTCTCAGGAAAAAATGTTACAAGAGCTAGTTGTTCATGCCGCCGAAACAGATGCACTCCAAAAAGAAAAGATGGACTTATTAATGAATCATATGTATAAGCGAGAATCCAAACAAGAAGAAAAAATGAATAAACTTGTCAATCAAATTTACAATAAAGATAGCAACCGCGATGCACAACTTATGCAAGTTATTCGCGAAATTCAAGAAACAAAAAAATTAGTCGCCGCTTCAAAAGAGCAAAGCTTCTTTCAATCATTTAAAAGTTTATTCGTTCGAACAAAACAAGATAAAATAAATGAATGAAATTTCGTATATTTTTCTAATGCAAGATAAAATAAAAAGTTACCTTCTACCGGTAACTTTTATTCCTTATATCGTACAGCTGGCAATATAATAATAGCTTCAGTTCCTTTTCCGCTTTCACTTTTATATTCCAATGTACCATTATGCGCTTGTAAAATACTAAATGTTACCATAAGACCTAATCCTGTTCCTTTTTCTTTTAAAGAATAATACGGTTGTCCAAGCCTTACTAACTGTTCTTTTGTCATTCCAACACCACTATCTTTAACTCTTATTATTATCATTTCATCTTTTTGAATAGCTGTTACTTTTAAATACCCTTTGTTTCCTTGAATTGCTTCAATACCGTTTTTAACAACATTCATAATAGCTTGCTTCAATTTCGTCTTATCGCCGATAGTATAAAGGCTCTCAGAAATCTCAACTTGCAAATAAACGCCCTGCATCGCTGCAAATGATGACATAAGAGTTGTCATTTCAATTAATTGTGCTGATAAACAAATATGTTCTTTTTTTTCAATTTGAGGCCTTGCTAAATTTAAATAATCTGAAATAATCTGTTCAGCACGATCCAGTTCAGCTAATACGAGACGCATATAATCTTTGTTTTTTACCTCTTCCGTACTCTCTAGCAATTGAATAAACCCTCGTACAACAGTGAGAGGGTTTCGAACTTCATGTGCAACACTTGCAGCTAACTCACTAACAATATTAAGTTTTTCTGATTTTTGCATTTCTGTACGCAATAATGCATTTTCATTTAAATACTCAGTCAAATACACTTGAAATACCATTGTCATAACCATAATAAGTGATGCAAATATATACCCACTATATAGATTAGATATGTACGGTGTAAAACCTGTTTCTAAAAGGACATTCAACATCCCGACTACTAATGAAACAAGAACATAAAATGATGCAATCATAAAAGCTAATATTAGCTTCTTATCTCTTGAAAACAGAGACCATTTCTTTGACAAAAACAATGGAATTATCGAAAGAAATATAACTTCTACGATAGGCAACCAACTGAGCCCCTTAAAAATCCATTCATATGCAACAAAAATAATGGCAGGGATGAGTCCAACAATCCCACCATATAAAAAACCACTAACAATTGGGATTGGATGAAAATTGTATCCGCAAACAGTACCAAAACAAATAGAGTATGTCATGGAGAGAACGAGTGTAACGCTAGATAAAAACATAATAAAGTAGCGATTAGGCTTCGGAAGCATTTCTTGATAACGATTTAAACGAATCGCTTCATATAAAAATAGTGGTAAAATAATGATGGCAATTTGGATCATTAAATCACGAATCAGCTCCATAGCCTCTCATCCCCTATATGTATTTTGATATGATTATATCATTTTATAAGTATATTTGTTTTAAAATTTTGATTTTTCTTAACATTTTTGTTAATTATTTGTTAACAACTAATAATAAATGTTACAAATTTCCGAAATGATTGTAAACCCTGTACCAAATTTCCTTCGTGCAGTATACAATGAATACGGATTACAAAGAAAATAAAAAACACTTCACTAGACGGACAACTATCGCAAAATACAGCATATAATCCATACTATCTATGTTTACAAATAAGTGATCATTACTTTAGTAGGAGGAAGATAAATATGGCGGGTACTACGCTTGTTTTAAAAGAAGAAAATTTGGTTGTGCTAGAAAACGTTGAAAAATCAGTATACGAAGAATTGCAACATAAAGCAGGGGACGAAGACTGTACATGTGCTGTAAATGAATCCGTTGTCCATCTTGGCAAAGTATCTTCCGTACTTTGGAACGAAGATGAAATAGATTGGGAATACGGTTATTAAAAAGTCGCTTGCAGCGGCTTTTTTTTGTTTATGCTTAAACAAATGGAGTGAAACTTTAATTAACTCACACAGCTTATACTCTTATGGACATTTGAATCCTCACATAATTTCTTACTTCCACTGAATTTTAAGATACGATTCTTATCTTTCACAAATAGCGGGGGAAATTTTATAAACAAAGCGTAATAGTTAAAAATATGATAAAATGAACTTAATTTTCAAACGGAAGAAAGGGAGATACAATGGAACAATTCATTAATCCTAGAGTGAAGGACATCCAAATTTCTGGAATCCGTCAGTTCTCTAACATGATTCAAAACTATGATAATCTCATCTCTTTAACAATTGGGCAACCCGACTTCCCTACACCTTCTTTAGTAAAAGAAGCTGCTAAACGGGCCATTACAGAAAATTATACAAGCTATACACACAACGCTGGTTTATTAGAATTACGTGAGGCGGCTTGTAACTTTGTAAAAGATAATTACGATTTACACTATTCACCTGAAAACGAAACCATTGTTACAATCGGCGCTAGTGAAGCGATTGATGTTGCATTCCGAACTATTTTAGAACCAGGAACGGAAGTAATTTTACCTGCTCCTATTTATCCAGGCTACGAGCCTATTATTCGACTATGCGGTGCAACGCCTATTTTTATAGATGTTCGTGAAACTGGATTTCGTTTAACAGCTGAAGCATTGCAAAATGCAATTACAGAACGAACAAGATGCGTCGTTTTGCCGTATCCTTCTAATCCAACTGGTGTTACCCTATCAAAAGAAGAATTACAAGATATTGTATCTGTCTTAAAAGATAAAAATATTTTCGTTCTTTCTGATGAAATTTATAGCGAACTAGTATATGGAGGGCAACACACATCTATTGCTCAATTCCCAGAAATGCGTGAGAAGACTATTGTCATTAATGGCTTAGCCAAATCACATTCTATGACAGGATGGCGTATTGGATTTTTATTTGCTCCTAATTATTTAGCAAAGCATATTTTAAAAGTTCATCAATATAATGTGACATGCGCTAATTCAATCGCCCAACATGCTGCAATTGAAGCGTTAACAGCTGCTAAAGATGCACCTAAGATGATGCGTCATCAATATAAAAAGCGCCGTGATTACGTATATAATAGACTCATTCAAATGGACTTAACAGTCGAGAAGCCAACGGGTGCATTTTATTTATTCCCATATGTCGGAAACTTAACATCTTCATCATTTGATTTTGCACTTAATCTTGTAAAAGAAGCTGGGCTGGCCGTCGTTCCTGGAACGGCATTTTCTGAATATGGTGAAGGCTACCTTCGCCTTTCCTATGCTTATAGTATGGAAACTTTAAAAGAAGGCTGCGACCGTTTAGAAGCCTTTCTAAAGCAAAAAGCTAAGAGTTAAACTCTTAGCTTTTTGTTTTATACTGATCACAAGTTTGACGCTTCAATAATTTATGCGGAATAATAATGCATTTTGAAGTAGACTCAGAATGCTCTACCTTATCAACTAAAGCTTTTGCCGCTTCATACCCTAATTGATAAATATTCACATCAACTGTTGAAAGCGGTGGACTAGCAATTTCTGATAATAAAGCATTGTTAAAACTTACAATAGAAACATCTTTCGGTACAACAAATCCTTTTTTAGAAAGCGCACTTAACACGCCAAGTCCAATTAAATCATCCGTTGCCATAATTGCCGTCGGTGGTTGCTTTAGTCCCATTAATTCCTCAACAGCCTGTTGACCACTCTCTCTTGAAAAATCAAAGTGTAAAATATACTCTTTCGGTAATATAATATCTGCTAGTTTTAAAGCATCACTCATACCTGCCAAACGATCTCTCGTTACAAGTAAATCTGATCCACCGCCGATGAACGCGATTTGTTTATGGCCTAATGAAATCAAATATTCCGCTACTTCTCTTGCTGCTGTATAATTGTCATTATCTACATATGTAATTTCATCTTTTCGATCATATGGTTTTCCAATCAATACAAACGGGAATTTTTGATTATGCAAATACTGAATAATCCGGTCATTTTCTCTTGAATATAAAAGAATAATTCCACCAATTTGACGCCCTTGTACCATTTTTACAACACCATTAAAAATTTCGTCTTCCGTTTCACCTGTCGACATATAAAGCGCATACCCTTCCATATGTGCAAATGAGCTAATTCCTCTTATAACTTCCGGGAAAAACGGATTTTGAAAAGCTTTACTTGCTGAGCTCGGCATAACGAGCCCAAGCGTTTTCGTTGTTTGATTTGCAAGGTTTCTTGCATTTAAATTTGGGTGATAGCCTAGTTCACTCATCACTTTTCGAACACGGCGCTTTGTCTTTTCACTTATACTTGGATTATCAGCAATTACACGGGAAACTGTCGATGGTGCAACATTTGCCTTCTTCGCCACATCTTTAATTGTAACTGTCATAAAAATCCCCCCTCTCACTTCTCTGCCATATTTCATATATTGTTATCTTGCAATCGTTGCAAGTAATAGGAGAAACCGCAAACTTTCATCACTTCGTTCTATCTTGCAAAAATTATTATCTTCTCCCTCTCCATGTATTGTAAGGGATATAGCTTTATTTTCCTATACTATAATATACTATTTATTTCACATCTTTTCGCATGTGATGTCAAATCTCTTTTCATCTCCCTACAAATTTTTTATAGGGAGATGAAAAGAGAAATGGGACGTAATGTCCCATTTTCATCCTTTCGTACCTCCAGCTGTTAAACCGGAAACAAAATATTTTTGCAGCGATAAGAATAAAATAGAAATCGGAATTGCAATTAATACTGAGCCAGCTGCAAATGTCGTAAATTCATTACCAAATTTTTTCGCTACCATTTCATATAGTCCAACTGCTAAAGTATAATTTTCCGGTGTGCGCAAAATAATACTCG
This sequence comes from Bacillus sp. NPDC060175, assembly GCF_042728695.1. Lineage (NCBI taxonomy): Bacteria > Bacillati > Bacillota > Bacilli > Caryophanales > Bacillaceae > Bacillus > Bacillus sp. NPDC060175. The sequence goes on along the minus strand of NZ_JBHWYR010000022.1, from coordinate 17,821 downwards.
CTAAAATGAAATCTGTAAATGGACCGATGAAAGTGAATAAAGCTACAACCGCTACGATTGGTTTTGCAAGCGGCATAATGATTTGCCAGAAAATACGGAAATGCCCTGCTCCATCCATTCGAGCTGATTCATCCAACTCTTTCGGAATCGTATCAAAATACCCTTTCATAAGCCATGTATTCATCGGAATTGCTCCGCCCACATAAATTAAAATTAATGCAAGATGTGTATCAAGTAATCCTGTTAACTGAGCTAATATATATAGTGCGATTAACGCTGCAAAATTCGGGATCATTTGCAGAATTAAAAATGTTAATAAACCATTCTTTCTTCCAACAAAACGATATCTCGAAAATGCATAAGCAGTAAAGCTAATGGCTAGCACAGAGAAAATCATCGTCATTACGCTAACTTTTAAAGTATTTTTATACCAAAGTAAGTAGTTACTTGAATCGAGATCAAGTAGCTTGCGATAATGATCTAACGTGGCATTTTCCGGAATAATACTTGACCCAGATAAACTATCCCCTGGATTAAACGATGAGCCAATTATCCATAATAATGGATAGAAAATAATCGCACACATTATGAAGATAACTAAATAACTTAATGAAAGACGTAACATCTTTTGTCGTTTAATATTCATTTACATCATATCCTCTTCTTGGAATGATTTTGTTCTCTTAAATTGCCATAACGCAACTGTAATAACAATTAACGATAAAATCATTGTAAGAGCTGCTGCTTTTCCGTACTGAGCCGAAGTCATCGTTAACTTATAGATCCATGAAATTAAAATATCCGTTCCACCCGCATTTTGTCCAGACACAGCAGGTCCCCCGCTATTAAATAGATAAATAATACTAAAATTATTAAAGTTAAACGTATATTGCGTAATTAATATTGGCGCTGTTGCATATAAAACAAGTGGCAATGTAATTTTGCGGAACTGTTGCCAAGCTGTTGCTCCATCTACTGTAGCCGCTTCATATAATTCTCCTGGAATCGATTGCAATATACCTGTTGTCATTGCAAAGACGAACGGGAAACCGAGCCACGTTTGAATCATAATTAAAGCCATCTTCGCCCAAAACGGGTCTGTCATCCAAGCAATCTTTTCAATCCCGAATAAAGCTAATACTTGGTTATTAATTGCTCCAAATGTTTCATTAAACATACCAGCAAATACAAGAATAGATACGAATGCTGGAACAGCCCACGGTAAAATAAAGATTGTTCGAATAATTGCCTTCCCTTTAATACCAGGCTGATTTACGATAATCGCTAAAAAAATACCAAGTGCAACTTGTAACGTTGTTGCAACAAACGTCCAAATGACAGTCCAAGAAAATACACTTAAAAATGTATCTCTCCACATTGGTAACGTGAAAATATCAATAAAGTTTTTAAAGCCCACCCAATCTACTAATTTAGCTGGAGGAGAGTGGTATAAATCATAATTCGTAAATCCAATTAAAATTACGAAAATGATTGGGAAAACAACAACAAAGATAAGCAATAGAAAACCTGGTGAAACCATTAAATATGGAAAACCTTGATCTAATAAGTTACGATATTGCTCTTTTACAGAGTTTAATGGCGTTCCTATATCACGTTTTTTCCCATTTTGATATGCATCATATAAGTTAAATGCATATATCCCTAGACCAAACACAACGACGATTAGTGCCAAAATCCCTTCTACTAATAGAAAGACCGAATGGTCACGTGGAACTTCTGTACCAAGCGTTACAATTCCCCATAATCCTATATTTAACAAATCAGCAAATGCTACAATAAATGAACCTGTTAATACTAGAAAAATAAGACCTTTTACAAATTGTTTATTATATAGTTGACCAATACCTGGAATGATTGATAACATGGTCGCCATTTTCCTATGCTTTGAACCGTTTAACTCTTTCTCTGGTTCCATAGATGTTTGCATGTTCCTTCCCCCTTTTTTCTTCCTACTTGGAAGGGAGAGAATTCGTGCCTCTTATATTAGAAGCACGAATTTCACCTTATTTTTTCTTACTATGATTTGCCTCAATATTACCTTTAATTTGTTTCACTGCATTATCAAGTGCGGATTTTGGTGCTTCTTTATCTGATACAACTAATTGAAGCGCATCCCCAGCTGGTTTCCAAACTTCCTGCATTTCTGGAATATTCGGCATTGGAATTCCATTTTCCGATTGCGTTGCAACTGCTTTTGCAGCTTCGTTATCTTTAATGATTGGATCTTCCATTACTGATTTTACTGGCGGAATTTCTTTCGTTTTCTCAAATCGAATTTTCGCATTTTCTTCATTTGTAACCCACTCAGTGAATTTTGTAGCTAAATCATTTTGTTTAGAGAAGCTTGTTACATGCCATCCTTTTACACCAACGAACGTTTTCATCGGTTGACCATTTGGTAATTTTGGCATTGGAGCAACACCATAATCAATTCCAGCCTTTTCCATCGCTTGGAATGCCCATGGACCATTCATAATAGATGCTGCTTTTCCTTCATTAAATAATCCATCTGCAGCTGAACCACCAGATTCACCGATAATACCTTTCGGGAATAACTTTTCTTTGTACCATTTTTGAATATACTCAGCACCTTGTACTGCACCGCTATTATTTAATCCGATATCATTTGCATTTGGTTTTCCGTCTTTCTCACCAAATACATAGCCGCCCATACCTGCCATAAATGCATTAGCGAAGTAGAAGTTATCTCCTAGTGCTAAAAATCCGTACTTGCCATCCTTCGTAAAGTCTTTTGAGAAGTTAAACAGCTCATCCATCGTTTCAGGTGCTTTTTGCATCAATTTTTTATTATAAATAAAGATTGGTGTTTCAATTGCTTTTGGTAAACCGTATAATTTTCCGTTATACGTTTGTGCTTCTATTGATAAATCTGTAAATTTACTTTTTACTGTATCATCCACTTTCACTTCTGAAAGTAGCCCTTCTGTTACCGCATTACCAATATGATCATGTGGCAATGTTACAACATCTGGCCCTGTGCCAGCTGGACCGTCGAGACGAAGTTTTTCTATTTGTTTCGTCATCTGAACCTCTTCAACTTTTACTTTTACATTATATTTCTTTTCAAAACTTTTCACTGCTGGCTCTAGACCCACACCTTTTTTCTCATCTTCCCAAACGAGAAGATCATAATCTTTCTTCTCTTTACTTACTTCCTTTTTCCCTGAATCTTTCGGTCCACATGCAGATAACATACCGATTGACAATGCTGAAATCGTTAATAGTGATAATGCTTTCTTCATCCCAAAAACCTCCCTAAATTGTCTATGTACCCTTTAATTGAAAACGTTTGCATTAGATAGTTTAATAGAAGCGCAAACAATATCTCAAATCTATGAAAACGTTTGCGCTATTTGTCTATCATTATACATCCTTTTATTCATTTTGCAAATATTAATTTTCAAAATAATCTTATCATACTCTTTATTCATTGACTTTACATAAAATGAATACTACTCTTATAAGCAATATTAAAGTTATGCGGAAGGCAATCGTTTGCAACATAATTTTTATTATTTCATTTACGGGAACTATATGTATAGAGATATTAAAGGGGGATTTTCTATATGCTTAAAGAAGCGATCTATCATAGGCCAAAAGATAATTATGCATACGCTTACGATGAAAAAACAATTCACATCCGAATACACACAAAAAGGGATGATGTTCACAGCGTCGCTCTCATCTACGGCGATCCGTACGAATGGCAAGATGGGAAATGGATTACAGCGAGTACACCGATGAAAAAAAACGGATCTACTGAGTTATTTGATTATTGGTCGGTTTCAATCAAACCAAAATTTAAACGCTTACGTTATGGATTCGAATTAAAAAACGACGTAGAAACTCTTATTTATACAGAACGAGGATTTTTTTCTAATATTCCAAATGACGATGTCGGTAACTTTTTCTGCTTTCCATTCATTCATGCAAAAGACGTTTTCAGGGCACCATCCTGGATTAAAGACACAGTATGGTATCAAATTTTCCCGGAACGATTCGCTAACGGGGATAGTACATTAAATCCAGCAAACACCCTTCCTTGGAGCAGTGCAGAGCCAACTGCTACTAATTTTTTCGGAGGTGATTTTGCTGGTATTCTTCAAAATCTTGATTACCTTGTGAAGCTTGGAATCTCTGGCATTTATTTCACTCCTATTTTCAAAGCTCATTCGAATCATAAATATGACACAATTGATTACATGAAAATCGATCCACAATTCGGGACGAAAGAAACGTTCAAAGAACTCGTTCAGGCGTGTCATAAACGTGGTATAAAAGTAATGCTCGACGCTGTTTTTAATCATAGCGGATACTTCTTTGATAAATTTCAAGACGTGCTGGACCAAGGCGAGAATTCCGCCTATAAAGATTGGTTCCATATTCATGAGTTTCCAATTATAACCGATCCACTTCCTAACTATGATACTTTCGCATTTACACCATATATGCCTAAATTAAATACGGCACATCCAGATGTTAAAGAATATTTACTTGAAGTAGGTCGTTATTGGGTAAGGGAATTCCATATAGATGGTTGGCGCCTTGATGTAGCAAATGAAGTCGATCACAGTTTTTGGAGAGAATTCCGAAGTGAAATAAAAGCATTAAATCCTGAAGTATATATTTTAGGAGAAATTTGGCACGATGCACTCCCATGGCTACAAGGGGATCAATTTGATGCTGTAATGAGTTATCCTGTTACAAACGCTCTACTTTCTTACTTTGCTAACGGTTCCATTAAAGCAAGTGAATTTATGAAACAAATTACAGAATCTCTACATTCCTACTCTATGAATGTAAATGAAGCTGCATTTCATTTATTAGACAGTCATGACACACCAAGAATTTTAACAACATGTAACGGGGATAAAAATAAGTTAAAGTTACTCTATGTATTCCACCTTTCTTTCATCGGTTCTCCTTGTATTTATTACGGTGATGAAATCGGTATGGATGGCGGCATGGACCCTGATTGCCGTAAATGTATGATTTGGGATATAAACGAACAAGATCATGTATTATTTACACATATACAAACATTAATTTCATTACGGAAACAATATAAAGCATTTGGAGGACATGGCACTTTCAAATTCATCGAAGCAAATGATGAACATAATTATATTTCTTATACGAAGACATATGAAGATGAAACTATCTTTTTCGTTTTAAATCCTACTAACGATGAAATTACAGCTTCACTCCCTAGTCATATTACAGGAAAAAAAATAGTCAATATATATACAAACGAAGAATTTTCAGCGGAAGCAAGTATATTACAAGTTACACTTCCACCATATGGATTCTCCATATTAAAATGGTAATCGAAAAAGCCTTATACCCAGGTGGCATAAGGCTTTTTCTTATTTCAATTTGAATACCATTGCTTCATACGGACGTAATGTAATGTTGTCTATCGATCCGATTTCCACGTCGTAATTGTGTATTAATAACTCCAATTCACTATAACTAATGTCCTCAGGTAATTCAAATACACATTCACCCGCAGTAAAGTTTGCAATGACAAGAAGTTTTTCGTCTCCATATGTTCTTACGTAAGCAAAAATAGCAGGGTTATTATCTAATATTAAATCATATGATCCATACACAACTATTTCATTATTTTTGCGTAGCTCAATTAATTTTTTATAGTAATAAAAAATTGAGTCTTCATCTTGGATTGCTTGTTTCACATTAATCTCTTTGTAGTTAGGGTTTACCGTAATCCAAGGCTCACCCGTTGTGAATCCAGCATGTTCTCTATCATCCCACTGCATCGGAGTTCTAGCATTATCTCGGCCCTTTATATATATAGACTGCATCACTTTATCTATATCTTCGCCGCGCTCTATAACTTTTTCTTTATACATATTTAATGTTTCAATATCTCGATATTCATCAATCGATTCAAATCGAACATTGGTCATTCCGATTTCTTCTCCTTGATAAATATATGGTGTCCCTTTCATCATATGAAGTACTGTCGCTAACATTTTTGCTGATTCAGTATGATAAGCGCCATCATTACCAAAACGAGATACAACGCGAGGCTGGTCATGATTATTCCAATAAAGGCTATTCCAGCCTGTTTGTTCTAATGCTTTTTGCCACTTTGTTAAATTTTGTTTCAAAGTAAGAAGTGAGCATGGTTTTACATCCCATTTCCCACCTTCTCCAGAATCTAAATCCATATGTTCAAATTGGAATACCATTTGCAGTTCTTTTCTAGCTTCTCCTGTATACAATTTAGCTTCTTCTGTTGTTACACCAGGCATTTCCCCAACCGTCATAATGTCATACTGAGACAATACGTCTTCATTCATTTCATGCAAATACTTATGAATGTTCGGACCGTTCATAAAATGTTTATGCCCTGAAACATATCCTTCTTCATCCGTTTCAACAGCTGGTAAGCCATCTTCTTTAGAAATAAAATTAATAACATCCATACGGAACCCATCAATTCCTTTTTCTAACCAAAACTTCATCATGTCATAAACATCTTGTCTTACCTTTTCATTATCCCAGTTTAAATCTGGCTGTTTTTTAGAAAACAGATGCAAATAATATTCATCTGTCATTTCATCATATTGCCATGCAGAGCCACTAAATGCTGCTCCCCAGTTATTCGGCTCTTTCCCTTCATTTCCAGGACGCCATATATAATAGTCTCTATATTTATTTTCTTTTGATTTACGTGATTCAATAAACCAATTATGTTCATCTGAAGTATGATTAACAACTAAGTCCATCATAAGTTTCATATTACGTTTATGCATTTCATGTAATAGTTCATCCCAATCTTCCATTGTTCCGAACTCGTTCATAATTTTACAATAATCACTTATATCGTAACCATTATCATCGTTTGGAGATTCATAGACTGGTGATAACCAAATTACATCAATACCTAATTTTTTTAAGTAGTCTAGCTTCGCAAGAATACCACGAAGATCACCTATACCATCACCGTTACTATCCATAAAACTACGAGGATAAATTTGATATACTACACTTTCTTTCCACCATTGTTTTCCCATTATGCTACCCCATTTCATCTATACTATTGATTCTTTTTTCTTTTTTTAAGGCGCAAACGTTTTCATTACTGAATGATAACAGATTCTATCCAAATTTAAAATAGCGCTTACAATATTTATTTTCTTTTTCTAATAAAACATGCGGAACTTATTATATATTCATAGGAATAATGAAAACGTTTTATTTTTTTATAGTGTTTTTATTTCTTTTTTGAATCTATTCGTTTATAATAAATTCAAAGAAAACGTTTGCATAAACTTTCTAGGGGGAAATATCATGGCAGAACTTAAATTAGAAAATATTTATAAAATATATGATAATAACGTAACAGCCGTAACAGATTTTAATTTACACATTCAAGATAAAGAATTTATCGTATTCGTTGGTCCTTCTGGCTGTGGAAAATCTACAACACTACGAATGGTAGCTGGACTTGAAGATATTTCAAAAGGAGAATTTTCAATTGATGGTAAGCTAATGAACGATGTTCCTCCAAAAGATCGAGATATCGCAATGGTCTTCCAAAACTACGCTCTTTATCCACATATGAGTGTGTATGATAATATGGCATTTGGATTAAAACTTCGAAAAATACCGAAAGATGAAATCGACCGTCGAGTGAAACATGCAGCTCAAATATTAGGGCTTGAACAATATTTAGATAGAAAACCGAAAGCTTTATCAGGTGGACAACGTCAACGTGTTGCATTAGGTAGAGCAATTGTTCGAGACGCAAAAGTCTTCTTAATGGATGAACCCTTATCAAACTTAGACGCTAAACTACGTGTTGCAATGCGATCAGAAATTTCTAAATTACACCACCGTCTTGGTACAACGACAATTTATGTAACACATGATCAAACTGAGGCAATGACAATGGCTTCACGTCTTGTTGTTATGAAAGACGGCAAAATCCAACAAATTGGAACTCCAAAAGAAGTATATGAAACACCTGAAAATATTTTCGTTGGTGGTTTTATCGGTTCACCCGCAATGAATTTCTTCCGTGGAAAATTAACTGAAACCGATTTCGTTATAGACAGTTCACTAAAGATTAAAGTATCTGAAGGAAAAATGAAGTTATTACGCGAACAAGGCTATGTAAATAAAGAAATTGTTTTAGGTATTCGTCCAGAAGATATTCATGATGAACTATTATTTTTAGAAGCTTCACAATCTACTACTTTCACAACAAAAATTGAAGTTGCAGAGTTGTTAGGGGCTGAATCCATTATATATATGAAACTTGGAAATCAAGATTTTGCAGCACGTGTTGATGCAAGACATACTTTTTCACCTGGTGACCAAATTAAACTTGCTTTTGATATGAATAAAGCACATTTCTTTGATAGCCAAACCGAACAACGTATTCGCTAAGTATACATGCAAATACAACACCTTCTTTTTTAGGTAGAAAAGAGAACCTAGCCATGCATAGAAACGGTCAAATCCTCTTCCTACCCCGTTCCAAATTAAAACAAAAAAATAGTGGGTACGAAATCACTTGTATTCTGTATAGTTGCTACTTATACGATAAGAAATTAGAATGGCTGAAAATACACACAAAAAAACCGTCCACATATATACTGGGGGCGGTTTTCCATTATTATACTAGGGCTTCTATTGTATGAAATGATTGTCCTCTCGTGCTAATAATACCGAAAACTGGTAAATCACTGAGCACCACTTCTTCTTGCTGTTTCATAAAAGATGACGTTAATTGTTTTATCTCTATCCAAACGTCATTAATACAAAGTACATTGGAATCGTTCTCTTGTTGGCGAGAAAAAATAGAATCTATTTTATACAGACCCGCATTTTGAAAAAGCATATCAACACGACTATATGCCTCCATAGCAAAACTAATAACACGTTGCCAATCTCCTTGTTTTCCCATATCGTAGGATACAAAAAGTGCCTCTCCGCCTAGATTCGTAATTTCCTCAGCTGTTGCTTGTCCACTTTCTTGATCAATGTCCGTCACAATTACTTTTGCGCCTTGCTTAGCCAACAAAAGAGCTGTACTACGTCCAATACCGATGCCACCACCAGTTACAATGGCAACCTTTCCTGCAAGCTTCATTTTCATTACCCCTTCTATAAGTCTTACCGTCATTCAGTATACTCTTTTATTAGATTAATCCGCAAGCAGGAAAAGTTAACTCGACAACTTGTAAGCGATTACTTGTTTGTTTCTTTTTTTTTCTTACTATTATACTGATCGAAGGTTAAAGCAATAAAAATAAGAATTCCCCAAAATATTAAGCTACCTCCAGTCATTGCAAATCCCCCTTTGTTATATAACGATATTATTTATATCCATTATATCATTATCTTAATTTTCAATCTATTAAAGCGAAAATAGGGTGTTTGAATTAGCTACCGCTTCTTTAAACATCCTTCAGTAATATGGAAGGTACTATACAGGAGATATCCACCCTATATAATCAAATTTTTTACGAAATTAAAAATAAGACTTTTTATATACAAACAATAAAAAGTCTTATTTCATTAGTAGCACCTATAATTTAAATATTAATTATACAAGACTCATCACTTTCGTCTTTGCAATTAAATCATGGAAGCCACAATTATCTTTGCGGAATAACATCATATATACATTGCATATTAATGGAACTCCAAGTAATAATATGCTTGGTAATAATAATACCAAAAATCGTATTATCAATGTTTGTAACGTTAGTTTTTCACTTGTTAACGAGATTATTTTTGTTCTTGTTACCTTTTTACCAAGTGTAGAACCGTTCCAAAGAAAAGGTAACACAATAAAATTTATAGCCATTAATACGAAAACAAGTGTAAGGTCGTATCTATAGTCACCTAAACTTATATTAAAACGATTGAAAATAGCACTATAGTTTCCGGTAATAATAGCTACTACTGCACCGTATGTAACTGAGATTAAAAACATGTCAATAAGGGAAGCACCTATGCGATTCATTACAAGCGCTGGACGATGCATCTTTAACTTCATTTTGTGTCGACTCCTTCATATCCTTCTTTACCCGTTTCATCGTACCACTTCTAAAAAACATTGTAAACTGGCGTTTCGCTTACTTTTCTTGTACAATGTGTTACAACAGCATTGTAAAGGAGGTTCCCATATTGAAAAGATGGATAATCCTATTTGCCGCACTCTTATTAACAGGTTGTACAGGCAATACAAACCATTTAGCTTATACAATTAACGATGAATATGAACTCATACATACTTCTGGAGATGCATTTGAACTTTTCCCCTCGCAGGATGCTGTATATGCTACACAATACATCCCTGCAAAAATTACAGAAATTGCTTGGGACGATAAATACATTATCACAAAACAAATTGAGGAAAAATCAGATCCAAATAATCCTGACGCAGCAATTACAAATAAAAAAAGTGAACATTATTGGATTATCGATGTAAAGCATAATAAACGATTCGGTCCTTATAATGAAAAACAATTTAACGAGCAAAAAGATGCTTTTAAAATTACAGTACCTTTTCAAAGTGTAGATTCATATGTGAAAGAGCTAAAAAAACAGTCAGCATAACCTTTTATGCTGACTGTTTTTTCTTAAATTATTATAAAGACACCTTATTTAGAGAGTGAAATATTAAAAGTTTGCGGTTCTTTAACAGCTTCATTTGTGTCTCCTGTTGCTAAATCATCTGTCGTAAACTTAATATCCTTTACTTTTTCTTTTCCATCATCAAGTATTAAACCGATAATTCCTTCTCGTGTCTCACCAGGCTTATAATCTTCTCTTGAAACACTCTTCGTGCCAACGAGCGTATCTTCATCATATAAAAAGTTTTGAGTCGCTACATTAAAATGTTGTTTGTCATTTATAGTAACATCATTCATAGAGAAAAATTGCATGTTCTTATTCCCACTATTTTCTACCTTATATGTAATTTCAACATACCGAATCGTATCGCTAATCTCTGTTCCACTTAACGATGCATATAATTCAGCATCTTCTTGACTCACTTTATCTCCCAATCTACGCTTTACTTCTTCAGGAGTTAATGCAGTATACACTTTCAATGTATTTTTTGCATCTTTGCTCATTTGTGATAATGAGATAACTTTAACGTCTTGTACGTGAATTTTCATTGGGGCTACTTCAAATGTCTGATTCACAGAATGAATCTGTTCTAATTCAAAAGTCCCCCATCCTTTTTCTTTCACCTTTTGCCCTACTTTTTTAAGCTCACGCCCACCATACTCTTTTGTTTCAGGAATAGATTCTTTCTTTTTAGGTTCTGCCTTCTTTTCTTCTTGATGGAAGCAACCACTTAACATAAGAAGAAAACTACATAAAACAAAAATACTTTTCCATGCTTTCATCATTTAATTTCTCCTAACACTATCATTCATTAATATAAATTAGTCCCTTGATTTGTAAACTATAGAAACAATAAGAAGTCCACAAAACGAACTTGTCAGTCCAGATACTATTATACCTCCTATTTGGAAAATATGAAAATAGGGGTCTAATAACGCGTGAACGATAAATATAATGGCCGCCACCAACGATAGATGAAGCCCAATATTTCTTTTTTTCCGAAGTTAAACTAGTATCTTGATCAGTTTCCCTCCTATATTTCCATAGTACATATATTAGTAATAGTAGACCAAAACACGTACTCCCATGCTGTAAAAATTTATAAATTGGAATACTATATACTTCTTTCTGTAACAGCGGCATCTTCATAACAAAATAGCCTGTCTTATGGGTAAAAGCATCCCAAACGACATGCGTCACCATACCGAATAAAGCAGAATAGCAAAATACAAAAATATCTTTCCATGTATAAAGCCCCCACTTTTCATCAGCTATATATTTATAGTACGTAGCAAACGGCTTAGGTAGATGTGATATAAACGGTCCTTTTAAAATAAGATGATATGCATATGCTAATAAAAAAACGAGTGGTAAATTCAAATACAAGAAACCAGCCCATGTATGGCCAATAATACCGTATGGCCTAAAATATAAAAAATATTCAAAATCAGGTGCCATACTACCTAATATAAGAGCCGTCACTGAAATATAACTAGAATGTTTCTTAGCAAAAGGGAGAACAGCTGCTGGATGTGCAAATGTAAACGGCATGCTTTAACTCCTTTTCATAATTTCAATAGAATACATACTATCATAACGATATGAACAATCTCTATGCAATATTTATTTTCACATTGGAATATGATAGTTTAAATGTTATAATCCACATGGAATATTCAGAAAATAAGGAGATGTTCACGTGTCATTAACACTTGTCTTTTTTCTTGTTTTGTTTATATTGTTTTTAAGTACATACATCGGATTCTTTATATGGAAGCACTACAAAATTATAAAATATATATGGATTTATGAGCGTTCTTATCATTTTTATAGGAAAGAGAATGGCTTTCGGCTGGGAAGGTCTCGGTTTTGGCGCACTTCAATATACAATACTATTAGCAAGTTGTCTTACATTAGTATTTGCCGCTTTTTTAGAATCAAAATCCGTTATGAATTGAGGTTTATATATTGATTGACGTACCCTTTTTAAAAAATGTCACATTAAAAAAAGAAAATATCCCTAGCTTTTCTACATACCCTTACTGTCTACCCGCTATTCGAACTTTACAATCACTAGCTTTCCACCCAAATGTAACATTCATTATTGGAGAGAATGGGACAGGTAAATCAACACTACTTGAAGCAATTGCAATTGCTTTAGGTTTTAATGCAGAAGGTGGAACGAAGAATTTCCGTTTTAGCACAAATGATTCCCATTCATCTTTACATGAACATCTTCGAATTTCAAAAAGTTTCAATACACCAAACGACGGCTTCTTTCTTCGTGCTGAATCATTTTATAACGTTGCTTCTTATATCGATGAAATAGATGCTATAAAATCTTACGGTGGCGTTTCACTTCACGAACAATCACACGGCGAATCATTCTTCTCATTATTTATGAATCGATTTTCAGGACAAGGTTTATACATTCTAGATGAGCCTGAGGCAGCTTTATCCCCGATGAGACAACTTTCAATGCTCATTCGAATGCACGAACTAGCTGAACAAGGTTCACAATTTGTTATTGCCACGCATTCTCCCATTTTAATGGCTTATCCTGAATCTACTATATACTCTTTAACTCAAGAAGGGATTCACGAATCGACATTAGAAGAAACTGAGCATTATCAAACGACGAAACTTTTCTTTGAAAATCGCGATCGATTATTTCATCATCTATTTGAGTCGTAAAAAAGAAGCAGCAAACGCTGCTTCTTTTTTATAATGCTTCTATAAATAAGGCAACCCCGATACCGCCACCGACGCATAAAGAGGCAATTCCTTTTTCTAATCCACGTCTTTTTAATTCATGAATTAAACTTACAGTGATACGAGCTCCTGTACAACCGATTGGATGTCCAAGTCCTACACCACTACCGTTTACATTCACTTTCTCACGGTCTAACCCTAACTCTTTCTCTACAGCTAGGTATTGTGCAGCGAAAGCTTCATTAATTTCAAGTAAATCTGCATCTTCTAATGACCAATCTACTTTTTCTAACCCTTTGCGAATTGCTGGTGCTGGTCCAATACCCATAATTTTCGGATCTACACCTGCTACTGAATATCCAACAATTCGAGCTAACGGTTGTAAACCTTTTTCTTTCGCCTTTTCTTCACTCATTAATACTAAAACGGCACTTCCGTCATTAAGACCAGATGAATTCCCTGCAGTTACTGATCCATCTTTACGGAAAGCTGGTTTTAATCCTGCTAATTTTTCAGCTGTAATATCTGCACGTGGATGTTCATCCTTCGCAAATACAACTTCTTTTCTACGTTCTTTTATCGAAATAGGAACAATTTGATCGTCAAAGTATCCAGACTCAATCGCTTGCAGCGCTAATGTATGACTACGAAGCGCAACTTCATCTTGTTCCTCTCTTGTAATTTCATATTGTTCAACTAAATTTTCCGCTGTTTCACCCATCATAATATGGTGAATCGGATCTTCTAAAACTTCCCACACCGTATCACGAATTTCTCCGTGCTGTAGACGTTGTCCCCAGCGGTGTTGTTTTAATGCATAAGGGCTCGAGCTCATTGCTTCTACTCCACCTGCAACAACAATATCACTTACACCTAATTGGATTTGCATTGCAGCAGACATAATTGCTTGCATACCTGAAGAACATTGACGTTGAATTGTATAACCAGTAACTGTGTCAGGAAATCCTGCCGCTAATGCAGCTGTTCTTGCCGTATTTGCTTCATCAGTTCTTTGAATACAATGACCTAAAATTACTTCATCAACTTCATGTGGCTCTACTCCGCCTCTTTTTACAGCTTCCTGAAGTACAGGAACAGCTAATTCTACTGGTGTTATATTTTTTAGTGCTCCTCCGAAAGTTCCAATAGGTGAACGAACTGCAGCTGTAATGACAACATTATGCATTTTGTACTTGCCCCTCTCTTATGTACCCTAGTAAGTTTTAGGTGAAATTCCATAAGTTGTATGTCTACAATTATCATACTATAAACATACCAAAAAATCAAAATATTTAATATAATAAAAATAGAAGGAATTAACCTTCTATTCTGTCAATGCGTATAGGAATTTTTGTAATATCTTCTCTGTCGTTTCATTCAATTTCGGTAACTTGTCTACTGGAAAATATTGAAGTTGTAACCCTTCATGATCGAGCTTTAATTCTCCGCTTACATGATGTGCCTGATACAGATGAATCACATTAAAAATTTCATCTCCATTTGGATAACGGAAATAAACTTCCTTTCCTGAAAGAACACCAAGAAATTGCATTATTTTTGCACTTAACCCCGTCTCCTCGAATAATTCTCTACGAGCAGTTTCTTCTGTCGTTTCTCCCAGTTCCATTGCCCCGCCAGGCACACCCCAATCATATGTATCTGAACGATATTGAAGCAATACTTCTTGATTATCATTTAATATAATAATTACTGATCCTACTAAAATAAGTGGTCTCGTACCAACTACTTTGCGTAACTCTTCAATATACCCCAATATGTAAACTCTCCTTTCCTCACCCTTCCTTATCATAACAAAATTCTCTTCCTTTTGTTGCTGTAATTTTCAATAAAAAAGGAAGCTTCCGCTTCCTTTTTTTACCGTTATCCCGCTATTTGCGGGCAGTAAGACCCCTACCTCAAAATTCAGCGAAAGCAAAGAAGTTAGGCGGGGGTCGGGCTGCCCGTAAAAGCCCGATTGGTGAAGGCTAATAATCAGTGGGGGATGGACAAAAACCCCACTGATTAAAGTTTCACTTTATTTCTTAAAGCTTTCGTATTTTACAGCTTCAAAAGCTTCTTCAATTTCTTCATTGCTATAATGGACATACGTAAAACGCCCTAATTCTACTAATCTAGCTATTTCTTGTAACGCTTTATGCTGATCATATGTTTCTTCAATTGTAATATGTACATAAAACTTCATTAATGGATGTTCATATAAAGGTTCTCCCACCTCTACATATACATCTTCAACCCCTTGCACAACTCTTACATAGCTCGCAAATTGATAAAGAGCTTCTCTGTCTGAAACGATTTTTAATGTATACATATATTCTCCCCCTTTTCTTTACTATATCAAAAAGATGACCATACTACGTTATAGAACTATGAAATTTTTTCGACTTGTTTTATATATATTCGTGAGATAAACAAGGCGTTTATCCATACATAGAATCTTTCCCCACATATATTATAGAAAGAATTTTTTCATTTGAGGTGTTCCTTATGGATTCATACGTTAATATATGTGTTTGCATTACTCCAGGCGCCGATATTTCTGACGACCGTATTGCAAAAGATTTAGCAGTTGCAGAATCAATTTGGCATCCCATTACATTTCAAATTAAAGAAGTAATTGTACTAAACGAACTTTTCCGTTTTTCTAATCGGGAAATTAGTTATAAAAACTCCATTCAAAGTCAGGAAAAATTATCATCATTTTTTCAAACTTGTGTTAACGAAGCTCCTGAATGTGACCTTTATATTTGTTATATTGGCAGTGATTATTTCAAGGAAACTGCCGTAATTGCCTGCGCTTACTCCTTAGCGAAACAACAGCAACTTACTGGTTATATCGTTTTAACAAATTCAGCCGCTCCAATGAAAAACATATATACCCTCGCTCACGAAGTTGGGCACATTTTATTTACAAGACGAATTCATGGAAAACTTACGCACGCAGATCCCCATTCTCCAACTGGTTCTGAACACCACCCTTCTCCCTCAAACCTTATGTACCCTATAGTCCCTCATCCTGATCAGGTTCACATCAATTCATTATTAACAAATGAACAAAAAGCGCTCTCTTTACAAAGCACTTTATTACAAAGAAAAAAACAGTAACGATATTGTTACTGTTTAAAACAACATATTCCAATCAACAAACCAAATACCGGCTGCGAGAAATAAAAACATACAACTAAAAGTAAATGTAATCCCTCTAAAAATCCCAATATAATATTTCTTTGGAAATACTTTTTTGCATATCCAAAGCAGCCCTTTTCCTATTAACCCGAAGAACAACATATATGCTGATGTGTCATCTAATACAGTATCAAAATAGTCATCATATATTCTTTTTGTGAAAGCAATATAGTTAACCTTAAAAAAACTACTACTCGATATACATATAAATAACTCTTTCTCTCTTTTTATTCGTATACTTCCCTTTTTTCTAATTTTATATGAATTTTTAAAAGCATATAAATAACAATGAAAAGAATTATTTGTTGCACATACATTCCACTAATGCTCGATAAATCTATCATTACAAATATATATTCTAATGCAATTGGAACTAGTAAATACGACAAAGTAAACCAACCACCAAATTTAATATTTGCAATAGCTGCAAAAAGAACTACTATTCCAACAAGAATGAAGCTTTCTGTAGCAGTAAATTTAATAAATGTTGTACCATAAAAATTATTTAATAATGCAATACTGAAAATTGATAAAAACCATATCGCACCACTTATATACATAATTAAAAATTCAATTCTTTTATGTTTAAAGACTGCTGTTCTCATCCCCCATATTAATACACCAATCCCTACAAAAATCATAATTGGATATCCAATTAATTCAATTAAAGAATAAGACAAGCGATGATCGGCTTCACTAAAGAATACACTCTTCATCATCGTGAATGCTAATAAATTTATAATAAAGTAAAGCAATAATTTATAATTCCCTTTTTTATCAACTTCCATCTCTTTCGCAAGTTGATTTGCATACTCTTTTGGAGCATGACCAAATATATCACTTACACTCTTCCCTCTCTTTTCTCCTTCTATTAAATGAACTTCCGCATCTTCTATAAAAGAAATAATATCAGCTTCTCTAATGCCCTTCGTACGTAAATACCCTTGGGTATCATCTAAAAATTTTTGTGCTTCATTCGATAACACTTTTATCCCTCCCTTAATTAACCGTTTCTCTTCTATTCGTCTTCATCATAATTTCAACGAAAATCAAAATAAATAAACTTCCGTATAAACAAATAACCTGAAATAACATTGGCATGAGATCCTCTGATGTAAACGTTTTAAACACTAACATAATAGAAAGTGGAATGATTAAATATAAGTTTTTAAACCATCCTGTAAAATATATATTTATAGCTAATGTGATGATAAAGATCCCACCAGCTAATATATAACTTTGC
>NZ_JBHWYR010000021.1:16303-71948 GCF_042728695.1 Bacillus sp. NPDC060175 | reverse complement strand
TTATTTAAATATAATTTAATAATCATTAAGGAGAATCTTCTATGGAAAATATAGATATTGGCAAAAAAATTGAAAAGCAAAGAAAAGCAAAAGGTTTAACTAGTAAAGAACTAGCAAATATGGCTGAAATCACACCATCTATGTTAAGTCAAATTGAACGTGGTTCTGCTAACCCTTCTATTCAAACATTAAAGGTACTCGCAAAAGCACTTGATGTTCCAACGTTTAGCTTTTTACTTGAAGAAACAAATACAGATGATTTAATCGTACGCTCTCATAAACGTAAGAAAATGATTATCGATAATTTATCATATGAAATGCTATCACCTGATTTCACAGGAAATTTAGCAACAGCAATTATGACTGTTCCTCCAAATACTGCTTCATCAGAAAATGTTCTAGAACATAAAGGAGAAGAACTAGCATTTGTATTAGACGGGAAAATCACATTGCACTTAAATGAAGAAGAGTACACATTAGAAACTGGTGATAGCGTAAAAATACCAGCTTATTTAAAACATAAATGGGTAAATCAATTCGAGAAAAATGCGATTGTTTTATTTTCTGTTACTCCGCCGATTTTTTAATTCATATGATGATAAAAAAATAGCCATGCATGGAGGATGCTCTCCGTACATGGCTATTTTTATTTTTTTGGTACTAACAAAATCCCTAAACTAATAACACAAAAACTGAGTATTTGCTGTATTGAAAGACCAAATAGAACTGAATTTTGTTCATTAATAAGTGAAATAATGATATGAGCAATTCCCTCGGAAATTAAAAAGAAGCTTATATTCTTTCCATTTCCTAATCTTTCATTTTTAATCCATAACGAACCAATTATACCCAGTGCGAGTATAATCTCATACATGAAAATAGGATGATACAAAAATTTTGATTCATATATTTTCATCCCCCATGGCAGTGTCGTTTGTATACCTACTTCTTGATGGAATAGAAAATAAAAGATAATACACACACACAATCCAAAGGGTAATGTATCAAGTAAAATTCGAAGAGAAAATTGCTCTTTTTTACTTTTCCAAACAATGTATATACTAGCCATAATAAAACCTACTATAATATGTTGAATACTTCCTACAGCTAATAATGCTTGCATTGGCGCCCCAATGGCCCATACTGGATTTAAAATTGCCGGTGCGAATTTCCATATGAATACAATGATGAGAAGACCATTCGTTACTGCATCCATCATTTTTTCATATTGAATATTTTGCTTTTTCATCCTTAGTTTCATCAGAGTAAATCCAAATAGACTTCCTATTATAAGAGAAACTGGTTGTAACCTCACCATCCACTCCATCACTATGAAATCCCCTCTTAATTCTCAATTATTTTCTTAAACTTCTCTTCTAATTGATCTGGAGGTAATACACCTCGTGCATGATCTACAATAATTCCATCTTTATTAACAAAAAATGTCGTTGGTAAAGAGAATACTTTATAATCTAATCCAGCTACTCCGTCCATATCTAATAGAACAGGAAATTTAAATCCGTGACGATCTGCGAATGCGCTCGCTTCTTGTACTGGATCACCGATTGTTGCATTTACCGCAAAGATTTCAACATCCTCCTTATATTTATCATACAAACGAACTAGGTCAGGAGCCTCCATTTCACATGGGCCACACCACGATGCCCAAAAATTAATAACATATGGTTTTCCCTTTGCATCATTTAACGAATACAGCTTCCCGTCCAATCCTTTTAATGTTATGTTTGGTGCTTTAAATCCCACTTGTGGTAATACTTCTTTCTCTTTTAGCTCCGCTTGTTTCGCTTTTCTTTCTTTTTCTTCTTTCTTTGTATTATAAAAATTAACCCCTGCCCAAATTAGTGCCCCGGTCAGTATAATAGCAATTAGTTTCTTCACTTTTCTTCCTCCTCATTTCTAAAATCCCGTAAATCCGCCGAATAGACGAATAAAGAACGCTGTAATTTTCGTCATTTGATTCGTATATAATAAAACCCCTGTTAAAATCATCATTCCACCGCCGATTTTCATCATGACATTGGCATAAGTAACAATCCATTTTACCTTTCCAATAAAAAATGCCATCACGAAAAACGGAACTGCAAAGCCAAGAGTATATGCCGTAATATAAAGAAGCGCACTTTCAGGATTGGTCGCCCCGAGCATAAGCACTGCAGAAAATATCGGACCAACACACGGTGTCCATCCTGCTGCATATGTCATGCCGACCAAAACTGAGCGAATATATCCTGTCGATTTACTTCTATACTGCACTTTTTTCTCTGCCATAAGCCACTTAGGCTGAAACAATCCGGTCATAAATAACCCCATCAAAACAATAAAAATCCCACCAATTTGCTGAATCAATCTTTGATTAGATGAAAAAGTAATCCCAATCCAACTCACCGATAAACCTAACGCATAAAATATAACCGAGAAACCGATCATAAAAAATACTGTATGTATAATCGCTGACTTTTGCATAATTCCACGATTTTCTTTTAAATCTTGAATGGAAACACCTGTAATATATGATAAATAAGATGGATATAGCGGTAAAGAACATGGTGATATAAATGACAGTACCCCCGCCCCTACTACAAGCCAAATTGTTAAATCGGCTGCATTCATTTTATTCCTCCTAACCACACTACAAATCGTAGTGTTAACTATTAAAAAAAGAGGCTATATGCACTCTCCAACAATAAGTACAATCGACATACAAAATAGCCCTAACGTTACATATACTGAATTCGTATGTAATGGTATATTCAGCTTAATAACTTTCTCATTCAACACTTGCTCAATCCGTAAATTAATTGCAGTTTTCGCAAACGAAGCTGTAATACATTGATTTTCCATCGTCTTTATTTTAATTAATTTTAATAATGCACTACCTAGCTCAAATGAAGATTTCATTTTTTGCATCGCATATTTATCTGCTGCTAACTCTTGATACGTATGATATCGTTGTAGCAACCCTTTTAATATCGGAATATACATCATTCCCTCTGCTAACAACGTAAAACAAAATAATTTTAGCGGATCCAGATTGTTTTGATGATATTCTTCATGGAATACAATCGCATCAATTTCTTCCTCTGAAAACGTCTGAAGTATTCCTTCTGACATAACAACTTTCGGACGAAATAATCCAATTGTAAATGCTGCAACTTCCATAGTCGGCAGTATATATATTTGTTTTCCTTTTCTAATGAAAGGGAAAATTACTTTTTGCAATTTTTTACTATAGAAAAATTGCCGCCAAAGTCTTTTGCACACTATCAATACAGTAAGTAATAATAATCCAGCTATTATAATACGAATCAGCGATAGTTCTTTCATATGTTTTTCTAATTCAAACAAGCAAAGTTTTGAAAGAAAGAACGCCTTATTTTGAAAAAGAAATGGATATGAAACGTAATACACTAACATGCTGAAAAAGAGAGTACTTACAATTACTGCTAACAATACGATTTTACGCATTTGCCATTTCATTTTATCGATCCTCTTTTTTTAATTGACTCAATTTGTCTTCTAATTTTTTTATTAAAGTCGGATCAGCCTGCTCTAACTCATCTAGCATATGATTTACAACTAAATCTCCAAACTCCCCCATTAATTCCTGTGTCATTTTCTTCGTTTGATTGGATAAGAATTCTTCTTTTGTTTGTACAGCACGATATATGCCACTTCTTTTCACAGTCTGTTTTTCTAAGTGTAATTTCTCTACTAACCTGTTCATAACTGTCATAACAGTATTAAAATTCACAGGCGATTCTTCACTTAATTTCTGCTGCACTTCTTTAATCGCAATACCCTCAGTAGACCAAACAATCTCCATAATTTTCGCTTCAAGCGGTCCAAAGAAGTGATTTAACCCTTGCTCATTTAACTTATAGTTTTGAGTAAACATAGTACGGCTCCTTCCACACTACAGATTGTAGTATGAATTAAATGAAAGGTCAAACTCGAATAATATAAACTAATATCCACTAATTATAAATCTGTACTCCGTTCCATTCATTGTAAACCTAACTTCTCTCCAAATGTAGCGAAGAGGTAATACTCTAATATTTGCACACTAAACTTCTCATTACGCCCGAGTGCAAATAATTCCCGATCTTTAGCTACGATAGTATCTAATGGAATCACCACATTATCCACTATTTTTGTAATTTCAATTATATTACTTTCTACGTTTACTTCTGTTTTAAATTCAATATTTTCTAATACTATATGTGAACGTCTTCCTGATGCAAAAAAAGTAAAGTTAGGATTTTTAAAAATTCCAATTTCACTCTCTAACGGATATAAATATTTATAAATTATCTCTCTGTGCCCATCTTTTATTATTTTTTCATCTTTTTCATCATCTAAATATTCTTTTACCTTCGCTGCGAACTCAAATCGAAAATCCACTCTTTCACGCTCCCTCTTTTCAGTTTACGCTAATAAATATATTAATATAATTTTACCATATTATAAAATAACTTCCTATAAAAAGTAAAAACCACTTTTGTAAAACCTCTGGTATTCCCCGCACTTTTTAAATATAAACACTCTTTCAATATTAATTAGTACGCCGTTATATTCATTTAAACATATTGTTTCCATACTTTAAAACAATATTATCCAGTATTATATATCAATACAGTGAAACTTTAATCAGTGGGGTTTTGTTCATCCCCTACTGATTATTAGTTGAACCAATCGGGCGTTTACGGGCAGTTGATCTCCCACCTAACCGCTTTGCTCCAGTCGAATTTTGAGGTGGGAGTCTTACTGCCCGTTAATGCGGGATAAACTGCTTCTAATTCCTTTCTATCCACAGCTATCGACTCCTTATGCTATTCCAATATATTGTTCACTTTATTTCCCCTTATTCATTAAATCACAGAAGGAATGTAACTCCCCGCTATCGAATTTTTACATAACAAATATTATTAGGTGGTGCTTTACTATGAAATTAGCTGTCATTGGTGGCGGTGATTTACAAGATCCAAATCACTTGCATATTAATGAACGACTTATAGAATTAACAAATAAACAATACCCAAAAGTATTATTCATTCCAACAGCTAGTCGTGATGATGAAGGATATATAAAGTTATTTTTAGAAACGTTTGAAAAGCAATTACATTGTGAGGTTCAAATTTTACGCATTATAACCGAAACACCTACTAAATATGAAATAGATGAGATGATTCATTCTGCCGATTTAATTTATCTTGGCGGTGGAAATTACGTTCACATGCTTGAACAATGGAAAGAACATAAACTAGATGAAAAGTTACTATTTGCTTTAAAACGTGGAACACTTATTGCAGGATATAGTGCCGGCGCTATGTGCTGGTTCACATCTAGCCTACGTTCAGATTATGAAGGTTCTGGTTATATAGAAAGTAGTGGCTGGAGTATTGTTAACAAAAGATTTTGCCCTCATTACAATCAATTAAATAGAATGAATGCTTTCCATACGTTTTTACAAACTCACCAAGGTAATATAGAAGGCATTGCATTAGAAGATAATTGCGCTTTATATATTACAGAAGGTTCATTTGAAATTATCGGTGAGCCAGATACAGCTTGGGAGTTTTATATGAATAATGGAAAACTCATTAGACAACATTTTGACATAACTTTAAAAAGTTATTTATAAGCATTCATTAACGAAAAATGTCCCTAAGTATAATGACTTAGGGACATTTTCATCTTTCAACTCACTAATCGTGTAATTCGTTTCTTCTGCCATGAAAGCTTATAATATGCATACTGTAATATTAAGCTGACGATGAATGCAGCTGGATACCCAATCCATATCCCTTCTATTCCAAGGCTCGTATGGTAAGAAAGATAATACGCCACAGGTACTTCAACAAGCCAAATTGATACAACACTGATTACAGTTGGCCATAGTACTGTACCACTTGCTCGCATTGTCGCACTAATAATTTGTGCATGACCGAAAATTAAGTAGCTCCATAATGTAATCATGATTAGACTATGAGCAATGTCAATTGTATTTTGACTTGTTAAAAATAGTGCTAAAATATCTCTTGAGAACAAGTAAATAAGAGATATTAATACACCACCAATAATATAATTCATGATGATTCCGGCCTTAACAACTTTCTGCAATCGATCAAATTGGTTCGCACCAATTGATTGCGCCGCAAAAATTGATACGGTAATGCCGAGACTAACTGCCGGCATTTGTACATAACTTGCAACTTGGTTCACAACACCATACGCCGCTGTTGCATCTGATCCATAGCGATTCACAAATGCAATTACCGCAATTTCTGATAATGAAACTAATATCATATTAATACTCGCTGGAATACCAAGTCGTAACAATAACTTTAATAACTCCCAGTCCATACGAAGATATTTTCTTACTGTAGCGTCTAATTGCAGTGGATGATTTTTCTTCTTTAAATACACTAGCATGACAATAAACGTAATAACTGTGGATATAACAGAAGCATACGCTGCTCCATAAACATCTAATTTCGGAGCTCCTAACCAGCCAAAAATAAGAATTGGTAATAAGATCATATTTAGCGCTGTACTTACGATTAAAAAGTAAAATGGCGTTTTAGAATCTCCTGTACCTCTCATAAATGTTGTGTATGCAAAATATAAAAATAATACTGGCATAGATATAAATAAAATTCTTGCGTAATGCACACTTATTTCAATAATATTTTCGGGTGTTCCCATAAGGCGCATAATATCCGTTGCAAAAATACTGCCTATTATCGCCAACACGACTCCGATAATAAAAGTAAACGTAAGCGTCGTACCAACGATAGCTTTTAAGCGCTCTTCATTTTTAGCACCAAATGCCTGACCAATTAAAATTGAACTACCAGAACCAATTCCAATTACAAATGAAACGAGCAGGAAAAATAACGGGAAGAATGCCGATATAGCTGCTAGATCATTTACGCCAAGCCATCTTCCTACTACTACCATTCCAAATAACTGTCCAACTGACTGTAATACATTACTTAAAAGTAACGGCACTAAAAACATGGACATCGATTTCCATATCGGCTTATGTTCCGTTTCTGACTGCTGTGACTCTACACCTTCTTTATTGTTATCTGTAGGTGGTTTCAAATTTCATTTCCCCTTTTATTAATTTCTGCACGGTTATATCCGTGCGCTCCGTACTGTTCCAACTTTTCCAATTCTACTTTCGATATTGAAATGCCCAGTCCCTTTCTTTTTGAGACCTCTGATGCTTCAAGTTCATCATACATTTTTTTGTATTTATAATGCGCTACATATTTCAATCCATATCTCTTTGTATAGTTGTTTTTATTCTGTGCTTCTATTCATTTTCTTTGCTTCACACTTATAACTTCACCCAATATTGGCTTCCATCAGCTGTTCTATCTAAAAAACCATACTCGATTAAATATCTTCTTAAAGTTACAAAATCCGGATATACATTTTCTAAAACTGTATTTACTTCTTTTTCCGTATACTTTTCATTGCTATCAAATTTCTTCACTAAATGACGCAATATAATTAATTTACGCTTTTGCTTTTTCGGAAATTTAGAAAGCGGTCCATCCAAACCTTCTGTAAAATGCGCTGTTAAAACTTCAGCATTTTCTTCCTCTGTAATATTGTATCGATCATCCACCATCGTAGCTGTTCTATGAATCGGTACAAATTTAGTTTGAACTTTTGATTTTTCTTCTGACAATTCCATTAACGCTAAAAATACTTTCGCTTGCTTCATTTTCTCTCGTAATGTAAATCGATGATTGCGAATCGTCGACGTGCTCCCGCCATCCATTTCTTTTACAATCTCTTTATCGTTAAGTCCCATATGGAAAAACTGAACCATTTTCTTTTGCAAATCAGTTAAACCTGTAAACTTCTTATCAAGATTTAATAAATAATCAAACATAGACGTGTGCTCATTTTGAATATGCAACTGTACAAACTTCTCTGCTTCATACAAAACTTGATTTTCTTGATAAATAACCCCTTTAATAAACGTTTCTCCACATGCTAAACAAATATACTCCTCTGCTGCCTCGTCAAATACATACCCTTTCTTTAATTCCTCTACCGACGCATCCCAAAACTTCTCTGAAATATCACTCATACTAAACACTCCTTTAAAAGGTTTACTTAAAAACAAACAAATTACAATAACGTTTATTATCACTACATCATCTTAACATATAAAAAGTAAACATTTCAATGTTTCGTTTACCTATTTTATAAACTTTAATTAAAACATCTATTAACAAATCTTAAAAAGGACTTAAAACAACGAAAAGCGAATGTGTTTATATAAATTAATTACTATAGGATGTGAAATAGAGCATGATTATTCTTCAAGACCCTTGGTTTACGGTTCACATCATACACTTGGTCTTTCTCCTACTATATTGAAAGAAGTAAAATACGCTATTCAATATTTAAGTGATAACAACCTCGTTCAACATGGAACCGGCATTCACTCATTCCAAAACTTCAGCATTCAATTTTAACTACAAAAAAGGTGTTTCCACATATAGAAACACCTTTTTACCTTTTATATATTTTATAAACAACTTCCACTAAAACTTTACTCGCTTGTACAAGTACATGTTTTCGCTTTCCATCCTCAACGAATCTATTTGAGCAGCCACTCATAATCATCATACAACTAATTATGACTAGCACTACACTTCTATTCTTGTTAGTCACTTTATGCCACTCCACTACTAAAAACTTCATTTAAATTTATCCTATCAAAAAATTTTACACGAATAATAAACCGAAAGAATATGCAATTCTGCATATTCCCACGTTTCATTACGATGTTATGATTTAATTTAGTTAATGAACACGTATAACGAGGTGACTAACTTGAAGTTTAAAGCGAAAAAAATCCATTTCATGTCATTTTCATTACATTATTTATAATTTTTTTTTTCATTTCGCTATT
Organism: Bacillus sp. NPDC060175; assembly: GCF_042728695.1. Lineage (NCBI taxonomy): Bacteria > Bacillati > Bacillota > Bacilli > Caryophanales > Bacillaceae > Bacillus > Bacillus sp. NPDC060175. The sequence continues at coordinate 62,986 of NZ_JBHWYR010000021.1, read as the reverse complement.
CTTCCAAAATGAAAATTCTATTTTTTTCACTCTTATGATGCTGTTAAATATCGTGAATCTTTCTTCATTCTATTTCTCTCACTACAACATAACGGAATCTTCTCTCATAATAAAAAACGGTTTCATACTACGTACTGAAATTCCATTTGAAGATATTCGTCACATTAAATACTCTGGCAAAACACTCCGTTCAGAAAAATGGACTAGGCAGCAATTAGAAATTGATTATAATTTATTTGACTCAGTGACAACTTTCGTACCACAAGAAGAAGAAAAATTCATTTTACTCTTAAAAGAGAACTGTCCGAATATGAAAGTAATGAATCGAACACCCCACTAATTCATACCAATAGTGGAGTAAAGTTATATTAAAAGTTCGTTAATAAATTTACGAGTTATTTTTTTATCCTAATGTCCATACTCCTATAATTCAATTACATATATTGTTAATAATGATGAAAGGAGGAACAACAATGGAGAATACAAATAGCAAACTATTTGTCAACACTGAGCAAGGTGTATTTACCTCTCAAAAACTTCAAGTAGCTATGGATCAAGCTTTTCGAGTTCCTGTATTTTTAAGTACTGTAAATACACTTAATCAACTACAACAGCAATTTTTAGACAGGCTCATTTTTGAACTGGAGCAAGCTCTTCTTTTTCCTCGCACAATTCCACGAAGCGATCAATATCCTGAATCACCTTTAACAAGCATAAGAAGAATGATTTTATCAAGTTATGGCCTCGTGGCTGTAGATTTTCAGCGTTTTTTTGTACAAGCCGTGAAAACAAATGTAGGTCCATTTTTACCAGACACACCATTTTGGGAAGGGACTCCTTTTTCTCAAATCGAGCCAGCTATGGGGTACCAATACGGACTTCCCCTCCTATTAATTCGTGAAACGGGAACCGATGTAAATAGAGGGATTTGGCAAATAGGAAATGCACCATTCTTAATTTTAGACTGGAATTCCGACACACAATCTATAGATTCATTTTTTAGTAGTGTTTCATGGAGACAATTTTTTGCGAATTGGACTGGTCATGTAAGAAATGGATATTATCTACAAACAGAACCTGCGTTTAAATATTAATTGCTTACTCTGGCTAACTCAATTCTAAGTTAGCCTATTTTCATGACATAAAGCTCCCCCTATATTCCTATAACAAACAATATGAACATACAAAGGCGAACTGTTACTCTAAAATAATGAACAGTGCTTCGTATGTATAAGCTAAGTCATGGAGAATTAACAGTTAAATTATTACAAAATATGCATAACCCTTTAAGTATATTTACTTTCCCACAAGGCATTATAAATGAATATCAAAAAAAGCCAAGATTCTAAATTAAGAACCTTGGCCTCTTCTATTATTCTTTCGGAGCAATCATTTTTTTCGGATCTACAATTTCATCAAATTGCTCTTCTGTTAGTAGTCCTGATTGCAGTGCTGCTTCTTTTAAAGTTAATCCATCCTTATGAGCATGCTTCGCAATTTTCGCTGCATTTTCATATCCGATATGCGGATTTAGCGCTGTTACAAGCATTAATGAACGATTCACATTCTCATTAATTACTTCTTCATCCGCTTCGATACCAACTGCACATTTATCATTGAATGACACAGTTGCATCAGCTAATAAGTGAGCAGATTGCAGGAAGTTGTAAGCAATAACTGGTTTGAATACGTTTAGCTCAAAATTACCTTGGCTCGCAGCAAATCCGATTGTTGTGTCATTCCCCATAACTTGTGCTACAACCATTGTTAATGCTTCACTTTGCGTTGGATTCACTTTACCTGGCATAATAGAGCTTCCTGGTTCATTTGCAGGAATAATAATTTCCCCAAGACCACTACGCGGACCACTTGCAAGCCAGCGCACATCGTTAGCAATCTTCATTAAATCAGCAGCTAATGCTTTTAATGCTCCGTGTGCAAATACAACTTCATCATGACTCGTTAACGCATGGAATTTATTTGGTGCAGAAACAAATTGTTTACCTGTAAACAGACTAATTTCTTCTGCTACCATCTCACCAAATTTAGGGTGTGCATTAATTCCAGTTCCAACTGCAGTACCACCAATTGCTAATTCTTTCATATATGTATTGCTATCTGCAATCATACGCTCTGTTTTTTCAAGCATACGGTGCCATCCGCTAATTTCTTGTCCTAACGTTAAAGGTGTTGCATCTTGTAAATGCGTACGACCGATTTTAATAATATGTTCAAATGCAGTTACTTTTTCTGCTAAGGTTTCTTTTAATTTCGTAATAGCCGGTAATACATGATTTTCTACCGCGATTACACACGCTACATGAAGCGCTGTTGGGAATGTATCGTTTGAACTTTGAGACATGTTCACATCATCATTCGGATGAATATGTACGTCAGATCCCTTTTCTTTCAAAATTTGATTACCGCGGTTTGCAATTACTTCATTTACATTCATATTCGATTGTGTACCACTACCCGTTTGCCATACGACAAGTGGAAAATGTTCATTCCATTTCCCTGCAATAACTTCATCAGCAGCTTCCACAATTGCTTGCGTCTTCTCTTCTGATAGCTTTCCTAATTTTTGATTGCTAATCGCTGCACTCTTCTTTAAAATCGCAAATGCTTTTACAATTTCAAGTGGCATATGCTCTGTTCCAATTGGAAAGTTTTCCTTACTGCGCTGCGTTTGTGCTGCCCATAATTTATCAGCTGGAACTTTCATTTCTCCTAATGTATCTCTTTCAATTCTGTACTCCATTTTTTCATCCCCTTGAAAATAAAATACCTACATTTCTCATTTTAACAGACTTTCACCCAAATGATAAGAATTCTCACTCTTGTGTATAAAAAAAATTACCTTCCGCCACCGCAGAAGGTAATTTTTTATGATGCTTGCTTTCCTTTATCCGCATCATCTACATACCAAATGAACTTGCCTGTATATCCATAAATAACTGCTAAAATGAGTGATACGAAGCTTAGCCACATAAATGGCACGTATGATAACGTTGATACACCTAAAATACCAGCCATAAAAATACCATTATCAGACCACGGAACCATACCAGAAGTTAACGTTCCACCTACTTCTGAGTTACGTGCTAATACGCGGCGGTCTATTTTTAATTTATCATAGCTATCTTCCATAATTTTTGGTGTTAAAATAAGTGATACGTACATCGCACAACCAAATATATTTGCTAAAAACGCAACAATTAATGTAGACAATGTTACATTACCTGCAGAATTTAATTTCTTCTCAAATTTTGATACGATTACTTTAAGAACACCTAACTTTTCAAGTAGTCCACCAAAACCTAAGCCGAAAATAATAACGGCTACTGAACCGAGCATACCGTTAATTCCACCACGGTTTAATAACTTATCGACAAACTCAACACCAGATTGAATTGAGAATCCGTTATATGCTGTTCCAATCGCCTCTCCAAAGTTCATTCCTTGGAAAAGAGCTGCCCAAATTGCACCAATTAAAGCTCCCATAGCAATTGTTGGCATAGACGGTTTCTTCATCGCCAATAGCACAATAACAATGACCGCTGGAACAAGCATCCATATTTTAATATCAAAGTGCTTTAATAAAGATTCTTTTAAAAACTCTACTCTATTTAAATCTACATTATCCCCGCCATACATCCATCCAGCAACAGTAAACATAATGCTAGTGATAATATAAGCTGGAACGTCTAATACGAGCATAGCTCGAACGTGAGCAATAACATCTACTTTCGCCATAGAAGCTGCAAGAACTGTGCTATCAGAAAGTGGTGATAATTTGTCTCCGAAATAAGCTCCTGAAAGGACTGCACCCGCAACAAGCGGAAGTGGTAATCCAAGCCCTTCACCTATCGCCATCATAGCAATACCTGCAGTTCCAACTGTTCCCCATGATGTTCCTGTCGCGATAGAAGTGATTGAACAAATAATTAAAGTTGCCAACAAGAATATGCTAGGGTGAATGAATTCTAATCCATAATAAATTAATGTAGGTACAACCCCACCAGCAATCCACGTTCCAATTAAAGCCCCAACTGCAACTAAAATAAGAATTGCTTCTAATCCATTAGAAATCCCTTTCGTAATTGCATCTTGCAATTCTTGATAACGAAATCCTAATCTTAATCCAAGCGCAATAACTAAAAACCATGAAATAAATAGCGCTAATTGAATTGGGAGATCAAAAATCGTTTGGAAGTAAAAAACGACAGCAAGAAATAGGCATAAAAGAATAATAATTTCTAGCATCGATGGTAATCTTACACTTTTCATTTTTTTCTCTCCTTACAAGTCGATAACATGATGTATGTAGTCTTACGTGTATGTAGTATACAATTAGCGAAGACAAAACAAAATTTTCATATTATTTCGATTTATTTTTCCAGTATAATATATTCACAACCCTTTCTATTGTAAAAGTAGATGACTCTTTTCGCAATGAAAAATATAAAAAATATTGTATTTTTATTTATTTAGATAAAAACACCTAATGAAATAAAACTTTAATCAATGAGGGTTTTATCCATCCCCCACTAATTATTAACCCATAATAACCTTTTTAATATTTGCCTCAACAAAACTTTTCACTACCGCTTTCACCTCATATGTAATAATATATTTCCACATAAAAAAAGAGCACACATCATTTAATCGATGCATGCCCCTCTTTTATTTATACATATTTTGTATCTCTTCTTTATTTTTAAGTATTTTCGAAAATTTATCGCTACAACCTTTCGGAAATAAAACTCCGAGTCCATATGAATGCCCAAACTGAAAATGAGGGTGTTTCACCTTGACCTCATCCCAAAACTTATACACACCGAAATCACCGTTTTTAACTTCGATATCATGAAATAATACAATACCGTTTTTCGCAACTTTAGGTAACCATGTTTTATAATCATGAGAAACAGCTTCATACGTATGATAGCCATCAATATGCAAAAGATTTATCGTTTCATCTTGAAACTGATCCAGAGCCCCATCAAAAGTAGATCGAATTAGATTTCCTATATTAGGGTAACTAATATTCACAACTTTTTCTACTATATGAAAAATCCCTTCTCCATATGGACCTGTATGCTCATCTCCAGCCCAAGTATCTACAGCAAAACACTTAGTTGACAACCCTCCGTCTTTTACCCCCTGGCAAAAACTAAAAAAGGAAGCACCTAAATGTGTGCCTAGCTCAACTAAAGTTCCTGGCTTTTCAAATCGTACTAAATCATATGCGAAATCCAAATGCCCACTCCAAGCAGATTGCGATCGAATAATATGGCTAAAATTATCAAATTCAAACGATGGTTTATGAGTAACCCAGTTCATCTCATATCTCCTTATACACATATTTTTAACAAACCAAATTACTCTTATTTTTATTTTTTGGGCGTCGCGATTATGATTATATTTCATAAAAATATGCAGAATTTATTCTTTTGAAATTCAATTAAAGATCAATTTTCTCTCCTTCACTATATTTATATTTAACTGGATGATTGTCCAAATGATTCCTACTACAACACAAATTTATTTAGTTATGAAGAAACTGGGATGAACGATATGGAGATCAAATAACTGAGCTCGTATTTATTGGCATTAACAGAAAAAGAAATGAAACAAGATTGGAATATCTTTGTTGATCCTATTCCAGCTTTTACTTATACTTCATAACAAAGTGAAAAAAGGCTTCCGTAGAATGAAGCCTTTTTTCATTTTGTAGTACTCTTATTTAACAGATTTGCTTTAATAAGAAACATAATTGTACCTAAAACAACTAATATAGCATATACGATACCAACTACATCACCTATTTTTTCTAAGCCAAACGGTAATATTATAGTAACAACTCCGACTATATAGGAAAATACTCCTGAAAGCTTCGCTAATTTATTTTTATCTCCAACAAACGTTTCTTCTTGATATCCTGCCAACAAAAACAATCTCTTTTTCACATGCATTTGATACCCTAAAAAAATGATTTCTATGAAAGAATAATAAAGCTGGTTACACAAAAGTGTAACCAGCTCCTTCTTTAATAATCTATATGCTATGCCTAAATATTTACGTAATCTTCAATATCTTCGTACTCTTTTTCCAATTCCTCTAAAGACAGCTCGTATAATTGTCGGTCGCGAATCTTAAACACCCCTGCTCCAATTAACTCATCAATTAAATGCCTCTTACGATTTTCAACAGCAAAACGGAGTTGACTACTCATCTTTTAAAAAACTCCTTTCTACGATCATTGAAAATGATAATCTTTATCAATTACCACTTTTGATTATAAAAGATGATTCTTAATAAGTAAAGTAATCTTATGAAATATTTACCTTACAAAGTATTTGTGGCCACATTATATATATGTATGCCATGCGAAAAATGTTATGACACTTTTTCTAATCCTTTTTCTTTCATACTTTGCAAGTTGTCTCACTATGATTAAATTCACCTTCAATTTCTACTTGAATGGTGACATGTTCTACATGAAACTCCCTCTTTAATACATCGGTAGCTTCCCTTAATACACTTTGCGTTTCATTCCCTTTAATAATAAGGTGACATGTTAATACTTGAAAATCCGATGTGACAGACCATATGTGCAAATCATGGACTTCTTTTACAATCGTAATATTTAATAATGTGTTTTTTACTTCTTCAACATCTATATGCTGCGGTGCACCTTCCATTAATATATGAACCGTATCACGTGTTACACGCCATCCACTTATAATGACTAAAATAGACACAAGAATACTAGCAATCGCATCTGCAGCAGTCCATCCGAAAAATTTAATAAGTAACGCTGCAATAATCGCTCCGACTGACCCTAATAGATCACCTAGTACGTGTAAGAAAGCACTTCTTAAATTCAAATTACCTTTCACATCTCCGCCTCTCATTAATATCCAAGCTGATAAAATATTAATAAGCAGACCAAGTACAGCAATAATGAGCATTCCATTACTAGCAATCTCAACTGGTTCTTGAAAACGACGAATTGCTTCAATAAAAATGTATATAGAAATGACAATAAGTACAACACCGTTACATAATGCCGCTAACATTTCGACTCGCTTATATCCGTATGTTTTCGCGGTTGTTGCTGTTTTCTCTCCAAGCTTGAACGCAAGTAAACTTAAAGCTAAGGATACCGCATCACTTAACATATGTCCTGCGTCAGATAATAGTGCTAAGCTATTTGTTACAAATCCCCCAATAACTTCAGCAATCATAAAGCTTGTTGTTAATAGGAAGGCAAGTAATAACGCCTTTTTATTTTTAGAATGTCCGTGATCATGTGAATGTCCCATACAAATGCTCCTTTAAGTGCAATATCTGTATGTTAGTATGAAACAAACTCCCCACCTTTATCCCGCTTCCTCTGTATACAAACTTCGCTACTTTTCAAACAAGTCCTTTTTCTCAACTAAAAACAAGACTACTTCTTTTTTATTTTCATATTGTTTACTAATGAAAGAATTTTTAAGGAGGTTACTAAAATGAAACGTTTATTTCTCTGTATGGAGCGTGAACTTGTTGTAGTCAAAGAACAATATGGTCACTATGAAACAGCATATCACTTACAAAATATCCAGCCTACTTGTATTGCTGTTGATCCATTTCAAAAGAATCGTGTATATTGTGGCACATTCGGACGAGGTTTATGGTTAAGCGATGATGGTGGGGATTCATGGAGACCCATTGGGGATTCTTATCGTTACTTTGATTTTCCGAAAGAAGATGGTATTTTACATTCTTCGATCACTTCCATAACGATCAGCTCTAATGAACAAGTTAACGGATATGGCGTCGTTTATGTAGGCACAGAACCTAGTGCTTTATTCCGTTCAGAAAATGGTGGTGAAACGTGGACTGAACTTAAAAATATGAAATCATTATTATCTTCCTATACGTGGGCTTTCCCACCCAGACCTTTTACTCATCACGTACGCTGGATTACAGTTGATCCAAACAATCCAAATACAATCCACGTTTCCATCGAAGCTGGTGCTGTTATTCAAAGCAACGATAAAGGGCATACATGGATTGATAAAAAATTCGGTGCTCCTATCGATGCTCATCAATTACTCATGCATCCTGACGCACCAAATCGCCTATATGCATCATGCGGTGACGGATTTATGGGCGGCCCTGATCGTGCATATCTTGAAAGTTATAACAGTGGAAACAGCTGGATCTCATGTAGTGAAGGACTTGAACATCATTATTTATACAGCATGGCTATCGATCCAGCTGATTGTAATACGATTCTCGTTTCTGCTGCACCGAGTGCTGATCTCGCTCATCACCGCATTCCTTATGAATCTTATATTTATCGAAAAACGAAAGATACTCCTTTCCAGCAAGTACAGCAAGGACTACCATCAGCAATCGGTACAGTCATTTCGATGTTTGCGACAAACCCAGCAGAACCACATATGTTTTACACTTTAAATAACAACGGCATCTTCCAATCTGTAGATAGCGGCGAATCGTGGGAGCAACTAAACATTCCGTGGAAAGATGAGTATAAAACGCAGCATCCTCATGCATTACTCGTTACTAGCTCTTAACAAAAAGAGAGACTGCCTATTTATTCATTTCAGGCAGTCTCTCTTTTTATTTCTTTAAATCAATCACAATATCATCTAACACAATATCTTTACTCTTCGCTTCTTTTTTCGGCACTTCAATTTTCTTCTCTTTCCCATTCACATACTCCACTCCACCATGATTTTCAGGTGTATGAACTCGCAAGTGCACGTGAGGTGTGACAATAAGCTTTGTAGCATTTTCGTTCAACTTTTGGAAGGTAGCACTCCAACTACTTTTATGCGGTTCTGCTACTTTACTGCTTCCACCATTTCCTTTACCTGCATATTTATTTCCTATATCATCTTTTATTTCTAATTCCACATCAGCGCTATCCCATATACTTCTTAATGCCTTAGATTCTTCTTGATTGTAAAAAACGATAAAGGACATCGGGGTTACTTCCATTTTGTCTATATTTACTTTTATTAATTCATTTTCAGAAACCCCATTAACCTTTGCTTCCTTACTATCCATTGCTTTTAAACTAAGTGCGAAATTCCAGTTCCCCTTTATTACATTACCTTCATAATCCAACTCAATTGCTTCTATATCCCACCAAACATTTGCAACATCAAGCCTTTCATTATCAGTATCACTCATAGTGGTCATACCTACATATTTTCCCTCTCCAACTTTTGTAACTTTCGAACTACCTGCCCCGCCATTAAAGCCCATAACTTGCGGACTTCCAAATAGGAACGGTTTCTCTCCTAAATCTTTTTCACTCTCAATAGAATATGTGATTGTAATTGTTCTCCCATCAAACACAGCATCATTAATTGTAACTTTAACCCCATTACTCTCTCTCGTCATATTCAATTCAGTCGAAAACTCTTTATAATTTTCATATAATCCTGTTCTACCGTTATCTAAAAAGCGGAATATGTCACCTACAATTGGCAATCCCCCAGCATATGTAGGAAATCCGATACCGAGTGTTGCAACTGATAATCCTACTAAAATAGATGCAGCAGCGACACCTTTTTTCCAAGTTTTCATCTTTTTCTTCGTACGTATAGATCGTTTTAAATTACGTTTCACTTTTTCTTTTTCAATTTCAGAAGTCTCAAGTTCTTTTTCATCTATATCAATATCATTTAATAGTTCATAAATGTCTTTCATATTACACTACCTCCAAAACTAATATTCGTAGCATTTTGTTGTAGTTTCTTCTTCCCGCGATACACACGATTATCTATCGCCGCTCGGGTTAATCCTAATTTATCTCCTATTTCCTCTGTCTTCATACCGAGGAGATATTTCATAACGAACACCTTTTGATCTAAAGGTTCCAATTGATTAATAAGCTTCAATAACTCTTCCCTATCTTCCATAAGAATTAATTCGTCTTCTGCCGATTTTTCCGTACTTATATGAAACTCATCTGAAATGATTTCTACTTTTTTAGTCGCTTTCCGGTAATAATCAATTGCCTTAAACTTTGCAATCGCCGCAATCCATTTTTTAAAATCACTCGGCTCTCCATGAAATTTATTTGCGTTATTCCAAATGGAAAGAAATATATCATTTACACATTCCTCTATCAATCCATCATTTTGAACTGGGAGAAGAACTTTGTGCGTTATCCCCTTTATGAGCGGTAAGTATGTATCAACAACAAATTCTAGCGCATCTTCTTTTTGCCGCTGTAATCTTTTTATATAATTTTTCTCATTTGATTTCATGTAGCGATTCCCCTTATTTTTTGGTAAAAGCTTTTACACCCTATATAACGTCCAGAAAAAATTTTTCTCTCATCTTTTTATTGTTTTTTGTATGCAATGGAATACTTTTCCTTTCCCATTGTCTCATATAACTTTGAATTTGAAGAAAATTTTCTCAAGTCTACAATTTAATTCATGTAGTACACTATTTATGTAGCCTTTCTTTAACTTAGTGTACATTTTATTTTATTAATCTACTTTTAATTATTTTAAATTAGGAGATGAGATGTGTATGTGTGGAATTACAGGCTGGGTAGATTGGAAAAAGGATCTTTCCAATGAACATGTTATTTTAGAAAAGATGGCAAGTAGTATTCAGCATCGCGGTCCGGATGCTGAAGGATTTTGGTTTTCACCTCACGCGGCTTTTGCACACCGGCGTTTAATTGTTATTGACCCAGAAGGCGGGACACAGCCGAAGACATTCCGTGCTGGTGATTATACGTATGCTCTTACTTATAATGGAGAAATTTATAATTTTCGTGAACTGAGAGAGCAACTTCAAAAATGTGGGCATGCATTTGAAACACACTCAGACACAGAAGTGCTACTACATGCTTATTTAGAATGGAAAGAAGACTGCGTACAACATTTAAACGGAATTTTCGCTTTCGCCTTATGGGATGATCAGAAGCAGCAATTGTTTTTAGCACGCGATCATTTAGGTGTAAAACCACTCTTTTATACAGAAAGAAATGGCAGTATTATTTTCGGTTCTGAAATAAAAGCATTATTAGCTCACCCATCTGTTCCTGCTGAAATTGATACGGACGGAATAAATGAAGTATTTGGATTAGGCTTATTTCGAACTCCAGGATGTGGTGTCTTTAAACATATTCAAGAAGTTCGTGCTGGACATTCTATAACATTCACACGTGATAAAAAAATAGTTAAGAAGTATTGGAATTTAGAAAGTAAGATCCATACCGACTCTATCGAAGACACATCTTCGCATATTTTATCTATTTTACAAGATACAGTAAAAAGACAACTAATTGCCGATGTTCCCCTCGTATGTATGTTATCAGGCGGATTAGATTCTAGTGGTATTACTGCACTGGCGGGTAAAGAATTTAGAGAGGGAAACAAAACACTTCACACATATTCAATCGACTTTTTAAATAGTGCGAAAGATTTCGAACTGACATTTGCTCGAACTGGTCTAGATGCTCCTTGGGTAAAACGTGTTTCTGAGCATGTAGGGACATCGCATCATGACATTGTTGTTAATGCAGAAGAATTAGCAAATCACTTATTCGTTCCCCTTCATGCGAAGGATTTACCTAGTGCAGGCGAAATGGAAACTTCACTATATTTACTATTTTGCGAAATGAAAAAAGATGCAACCGTGGCTTTATCTGGGGAGTCGGCTGATGAAGTATTCGGGGGGTATCCTTGGTTTCACCAAGAAGAACTATTATACGTGGATAAGTTTCCGTGGTTAACAAACTGGAAAAACACATCTTCTCTATTATTAAACGACGTAACAAAGCAATGTAATCCTGAGCATTATATTAATAAACGATTCCATGAGGCTGCTCTTGAAGTACCTACTCTTGAAGGTGAAAGTAAAAAACCCGCGAAACAACGGCAAATGTTTTATTTATTTTTAACACGATTCCTTCCGTTCTTACTCGACCGTAAAGACCGTATGAGTATGGCTGTAGGATTTGAAGTTCGTGTACCGTTTTGCGATTATAGACTAGTTGAATATTTATGGAACGTACCTTTTAACATCAAAAGTATTGATAATATTGAAAAAGGTATTTTGCGTAGAGCACTGAAACCTGCTTTACCTGATGATGTGCGAAATAGAAGAAAAAGCGCTTATCCTACTTCACAAGATCCACACTATTTACAAACAATCCGCAATTTAACACTTGATATGTGCAGCAATAAAAACAATCCTGTTTTCTCACTTATTAACCATTCCATATTACTTGCAATTGCTGATCAAAGTAATACAGAGATTAACAATTTTGAAGCAAGAAGTGCAATGGAGTACATGCTCCAAGTAAATGAATGGTTGAAAACGTACCACATTCATATCGCTTAACAAAAAGGAGTTCAAGGACAAAACCCTTGAACTCCTCTTCATGTATTAATTGGCACATTGTTTATTTTCAGTATCAATGGACCATCCAATAATCGTGGCACAATCTCTACCTTTCCACTGCAGTACATTTGTTAATACAGGCTCAATCTGTAAAGAAGTTCCGTCGTGTAATATTTCTACTAAAGATTGATCATCATCAAACTTTCGTTTATCACATTCTAAAATACCATCTGTTGCCATTACAATGTGATTCTGACCTTTTTCTAATCCCCTTATCCCTGATGTAAAGCAAGGTGTATTCGCTGCAAAAACATTTTTTCTTCCTATATATTCATAGTTTTTACGCTTATTTAGCCTACCTTTTCCGTTTTTCGTTTTCTCTGAATGGAATAAATACGCGAAGCAATCACCAACTGATAGCCAATATAAGAACTCGCCTTTTCTTAAACAAATTAAACATGCAAGTTCCTCATCATCTTGGTCACATTTCTTGATAAATAGCTCATCTGTAAATAACGCTAATAAATACATATGTGTATGATGAAAAGCTAGATGGATTGGATATGAAAATAGCTCTTTTAGTTTTTCTTCTCTTTCTGAAATAGCTTCTATTATATAATGTATATTTTTCGTTTTATGATGTGTATCAAAAATCATAACAAATTCAAATTCTAATTTCGGATCCCACCAAGCTAGTACTGCATCTCCTCTTTCATATGCATCACTCTCTTGATTCCCTCCATATACGCCGACTGAAAGAGGACCACATTTTTCAACATGTATTTGATCTACATACATCTTTTCATGACTAATCCATTTAAATGTATTCACAGCTATCATCCTCTCTCTTGCTAAATGTATACCTTTACACATAGATTACCTTATATTTCAATAAAAATAAACTTTTTCAACATTTATTATGAAAATAACAGGATTTTAATTCTTACAAGACGAATATATCTTATAATACGATATAAAAATTAGGGGGAATTATAATATGAAAGACATTAATCCACATTGGGAGACAATATACTACCACTTACGCTATGAATATGAAGACAATCTTTCTCATCAAGCAATTCGTATTTTACAAATCACTTCTCGGGAAAAAGATATAACAATTGGAAAAATTGCTTCTGAACTTGGTTTATCTCATAACACAGCGTCCGAACATGTAAAACGTCTTATTCAAAAAGGATTTATCATGAAAGAAAGAAATAAACAAGATGAAAGAGTTGTGAACCTTACATTAACGGCAGAAGGAATTGAAGCATTAGAAAAGCATACTTTGCTAGATAAAGAAAAAATACAAATATTAGAATCACAGTTATCAAAAGAAGAGCAACAATTAATAGCAAAAGCCTTTTCGTTATTAGCTAAGGAGGCAAAATATGCATTTCCTCGTTAAGGTCATCGTTTCTGCACTTATTATCGGCGTTATTACTGAAGTCGCTAAACATTATAGTACGATAGGCGGCTTTATTGCTGCCCTTCCTCTTGTGAGTTTACTTAGTTTATTTTGGATTTCTTTCGAAGGTGGGAGTAAACAGGAGTTAAGTCAATTCGCTATGGGCGTATTATATGGATTTCCTGCATCAGCATTACTATTATTTATTGTTTATATCGGTTTAAAGAACTCCTTTTCACTTAATACGTCTGTACTCTTTGGCATATGTGCCTGGTGTATCGTCTTTACTTGCCAAAAATTATTTCAAGCTTAGGGGGAATTACTATTAATAGATCAGTAGAGATATTTGGACAAAATGTAGAAGTATATATGAGAGGTAATAGTAAACAAACTATAGTCATTCAAACAGGAATGGGATGCTCATTTTATGATTGGCTTCCTATTATAGAAAAGCTTTCACAAAACTTTACAGTCATTTCATATCATCGCCCAGGTTACGGAGAAAGTGAGCTAGGAACTAATCCACGTACAACAATACAAGCTGCAAAGGAACTACATATGCTGCTACATGAACTAGATATTTACGAGCCTATCATTTTAATCGGTCATTCCTATGGAGGTTTATGCGCACAACATTTTGCGATATTACATGAGGATCAAATTAAAGCACTTATTTTAGTTGATTCTACTTCCATGAACTTACACCGATTAGATGAACTTCATTTACCAGTTTCTGATCAAACTGATTCTGATGATATTTGGCTACAGAAATATCATACTTACCCCAACATGGATGCAGATGCACTTTATACTGAACTAAAACCTATGCTCATCAATACAACAAAACAGCATATCAAATTTTCTATATCTCCTTTATTATATAATGCAATGGCTTCTGAACTATCGGAGTGGAAAAATTGTGCTCGCTCAATAAAAAAACAACACAAAACATTAGAAATACCATTAATCGTTATCGGTAGAGATTCTCAATATTCTATTGCTCAATTGATTGAGGGCGGTATGCCAAAAGAAGAAGCTACACAACTTGAAGATATGTGGCAAGAACTTATTCGTGAACAATTAAATCTCTCAATAAACAGCCAATACATTTTGGCTGAACATGCTAGTCATGGAATAGAAAATGATCGCCCAGATACTATCATTGAAGCCATTCACTCATTGTAAATAAAAAAAGGAAGCAACTAAAGCTGCTTCCTTACTTATCTATTCATAGTCTTCTTCGTCATCATCAACTTCTTCATAATACGAACTCCCATTGCTTACATATATAGGACCATTCGCAACATCAATACGTAGTACCCATGCCCATGGCACAGCTAAACGTTTATGTATTGCTCTCCAAAAATTCATTGATTTTCTTTCGTACTCCTGGAACTCCTGAAGTAACTCTTTATAGGAGGAACCGTCTAACTGAATATTTGCTTCTAATAAACGAGAATGGGCATAGTACTGTAACTCTAGTTCAGCAGCAATCTCCATTTCTTCTTCCGTTGCCATACCTATAATTGCTCCATCTGCTGGTGCGATTTCATATACGTTGTGAACTTCAATAAGCCCTTCTTTCTCTTTCTCAAACATGTAAACAGCCTCCTTTAACCAATATTTTTTATGTTACAAAGTCATACTTCTACAATACCTTCTCTCTTTCCTCTTTTTTTGATAAACTTTTACAAAATGTTTATCTGATGACCGGTTTTTTCTATTCTTTCAGCAGAAATGAAATCATTATTATCAAAAATCAATTTATACACATCGGGCATATGAAGTGTTTTCCAAAACTGAAAATCATATTTCGAATCAAAATAATTCATTAGTAACACCATAATATTCCCATGAGTACCTATTAAAATATTCTTTCCTTTATATTTTCCCAATATATTTTGCATACATAATACAGCACGTCTTTGTGCTACATCATTTGATTCCCCGCCTTCGTATGCAAAAGTCCAGTCTTCCCACACCTTCTGAATAGCATCATTAAAATCCTGTACTGGTTCTTTACTTAATAACCTTTCCCGTAAATCTTCTTCCAATTGTATTGATAGTTTATTTGCATTCGCAATTCCTTCAACGGTCTGAATCGCTCTTTCGTATGGACTAGAAATAACAACATCAATCTTCTCATCTTTTAACAAGATTGTTATGTTTTGTGCATCTAACCAACCCTTCTCAGATAAGGGACGTTCCCTTTCTTCCTTTGTATATGTAGAGTGAGCGTGGCGAACGAAATATATTGTAGTCATTTATTCAACTTCCTTTCTTAGTTTCAATCAATATTCAACGGAGTAAATAGGAAATCCTATATCATTAAAAGAAAAGGACGCTTTCTAATAAGCGCCCTTTGTTTACATAATAAAATTATTTCATTATAACTTTCTTCTGAATTCTTCATCTGTTATAACATCTCGAATGAAGTAATCTATATTATTTCTAAGCTTTTGGTATGTAATTTGATTATCTATATCATCAAACATTATTACAACCTCAACCTTGTTCCCCTTTTTATCCGTAGTATACAAACTTTTTGTCAATACGAATGCGGTAGAACCACCTTTTTGCCCAGCATATTCAAACTTACTATTTTCAACTGTTCCTTTAAAAACATTCTCAATTTCATCTTGCATTAATTCTGGAAAATAATTTCTACTATTTATCTTTTCCATTATACTCATATAATCTTTAGCATTTGCACTCACTAATCGATCTGACCAAATACGTTGAAATTCCATATCTACTTTCAATGGAATTTCCCGCTTTTTCCATTCTTCTTCATCTTTCATCCATTCATGAATCTGTAACACATGTTTACTATACTCATCCTTTGACATGTTACGTATCATTTCTAACGATTGATCTTCTGACTCATGAAGCTCTTTTTCTACGTATCCTCTCATATATAGTGAAGCAGTATAAGAAGTGAACTTGTCATGACTAGTAAGCTCTAACTCTTTTATACTTTCATTTACTCTTTCTATGCCAAGCTTCTCTAACAAATATGTTGTATTTGCATTAGAACTATAATGAATCATCCCTTTAGCGATTTCTTCTAAAGCGATTTGTCCATTTTTTACTACCTCTCTCGCTTTGGCATCTTCTAACCAGGCAGGATGCGCCCCACCATCAGTGTTTTTAACATAATATTTTTCTAATTCATGCAATGAAATTTGCTCATCTCGGCTTACCTTTCCTTCTGACACTTGTTTAGCAAATTCCACTGCTATTACGATTTTTGCCATACTCGCTAATGGCAATTTTTTATTTTCATTTATAGATGTTAATACTTCGCCATTTCTTCTAATAAGTAATGAGCATGTTTCATTATTTTTATGTTCTTTTATGTAATTTAAAACATACTTTGGATCTTCTTTTGACAAATAATTTTTCATAATTACAAAGAAAGCTACAATGCCTACTATAATAACTCCCACAATAATCCCTATAATCTTTAATATATTCACAATATGCCCCTCCTCTAATAAAGTGAAACTATAATCAGTGGGGGTTTTGTTCATCCCCCACTGATTATTAGTTGAACCAATCGGGCGTTTACGGGCAGTTGATCTCCCACCTAACTTCTTTGCCCCAACCGAATTTTGAGGTGGGAGTTTTACTGCCCGTTAATGCGGGATAAATTCCCTTCTATATAATCATTATACCGAGCTTAATTACAAAATTATACAAAGCAGAATAACTCTTCCTTACACTTGAAAGAGTTATTCTATATCGTATAGGAAAATTCGTGATTTGCTCATCATTTACATAACAAAAAAACATGCTTTCACTATGAGAGCATGTTTTGTGATTTTTTTCACATTGTTTAGTTAAAAAATAAACCTTTTACTTACCATGATGTAACATTAAATCACTGAGTTCTTCTTCAATGTGATTTAATTTCGCAACGCCTTCTTTCCATTTATGAATATAACGTGAAACCCCAACGAAAAATAAAATAATAATTGTGGAAAGAATAATACCATACACGATAGCTACAGTACTCATAGTTACACTTCCTTGTAATTAGTTATGTTTTTATTATAAACCTTTTTCTTTTAAAATACTTCGATTTCAACTTTTTGTAACAAAATTGATTTTTCTAACAAATAAATAAAAAGACTTTATATTTTTATCCTACCAAATATCACCTTATATTCTTTAAACATCTCCATTTGTTAAAAAACGTTCGAAAAAGGAAAATTTTTCACAAAATATACAAAACTTCACCATATGTACTATTACCATATGGGTTATATTATTTAATAGTGTAAAGGGGATGATACAATATGACGACTTGGTTTATTGTACTGTTAGTTGTATTTGGGGCATTTAAAATTATCGTTTCTAGCCTTCCTAACTCTGTTATTGAATCCATTATTAGCAGGTACGAAACACATCCGCAACTTGATGAAGAGAATGTGACTGTTACAATCAATGGAAATAGCTTAGAAGGCGAAAAGAAATCTCAAATTATTAATGATTTTAATGAAGGTTTATTTTTAGATCGCTATTATGCACCACCACAAAATGAGAGCACTCCATTAATTATTAATGCAATACGTGGCAAAAAAGATTTTACATTTTATATTTATAGTCATGAAGAGCATGTTGATGTTGTAAAACAACATAAAAAGAAAGTAGTTGCTTATAGTTTACGCTCTAAAAACCTACAAAATAGTGATATGTTCGTATCAGCTGATTTAGCTTAATGCTCATATATTAGAAAAAGGAATCCATGGCATATGGATTCCTTCCTTCTTTCTTATTTACTGAAAAATCAGCTCTGTCTTCAAACTATCTTTCGATAACAGCCATCCTTTTTTCTCTATACTCGCCATTAATAATTCTCTTTGTTTTGTTGCAATACTTTCCTCATTTGTTTTAAACGACACTTCTATTACGAAATCATCTTCTATTTTCCCGGTATTACTTAATGGCCAAATTTCAATATTCGTTTTTATATTTTCAAATTCACCTGTATACCGTTTCATTAATACAGGACCGTAAATGTGAGAATCCTTGAGCATCTCTTCTCCCCAATTCGTATACAACCATTTGTTCATTTTCCCTGGTAACTTTTCTATTAACATATTTTGAGCAGCTTGTTCATTTGGTAAATCAAGTACCCCATATCCTTTAGCACTGTAACTTTTCTTATTTGAAATACTTAACGTTTTCTTCCCAAATCCCCAATCTATTTCCGCCTCATAACTATCAGTTTTACTATCAAATCCATCTTTTTTAGCTACTTCTAGTGCATCTTGAATTACACCATTTTGAATAGGATATCTTTTTTTATATGTTAGCTCAAAATCTTTACTAAATTCTTTCTTTCGAATTCTCGCAAACCACCCTTCGTTACTTAAACTTTTATTCACCGTATCTAAAAATTGCACTTGTATTCTTTCATAATTTGTACCAGCCTGGAAATGTTCTAGTACCTCTTGCTTCATCTCTTTGTTATAACCTAATACTTGTTCTGGCTTTAATAATAACTTCACTTCAAAACTAGGTTTCATTGGACTAGCAGCAAACCCTTCCTTAACGTTATAAAGGAAACAACAAAAGAAAATGCTTACGAATACAAATACTTTTTTCATATACCTATCCCCTTTACATTTTAAATTACTTCTATACGTTCCATTGCAAGTGAATATATATTTTCATATCCTGCTGTACTTAGCTTTTGTTGTAATCGATCCGTATCCTCTTTAAGAGCGTGCACTAACACCGTATGTTCTGGTAATAATGTATTTAACATTTCCTTAACATCACTTATACTTTGATGAACTTTATACGGAACTCGATTCACCCTACATGTATTCCTTACATGCTCTTTCATAACTTTTTCTGCAAAACTCCCTTTAGCAATATGTCCTGTAAAAATAATGGAATTCCGTTCTTCATGCCGAAGTTGTTCATAGTATAACTGTGCTCTTTTCGTTTGCATATTCGCATCACTCATTACAACTATTCCGTAACTATTTTGCATACTAATGTCATTATCCATAACTATTATGTTTCTTTTCAAACTCTCCATAATCCATTGAAGTCCTTCATTATTTTTTAGCCAATCTTTATATATGAACATCTCTTCAAATCCAGCCAAAATTTCTTTATCTACTATAAGCGGAAATTCTTTATATCGTTCATATAAATACAATACTATATCTTGCGCCCTACCAAGTTGCGGCAGCGGTAGTAATGCTATTCCTTTATTTTGCATAACTCGTTCAATTTCTGTACATAGATCGTCTAATCTTTCATTTTGCGAAACATCATCAGTGTGGTAAGCGGCATCTACAATTGCAATTTTTATATCGCTTCGCAAATTTTCAGGTAAATTAGCTCGTAGTATATTAGATTCTGCTGAATAATCACCAGAATAAAATACGTATGTATTACACATATCCACTAAAAACCAAACAGCTCCTAATACATGCCCACTATACCCCCATTGAAACCGCAACGTCGGTGTAATCTGTATCCATTCATTTGGATTACTAATCTCATCAATACATACATAATTTAAATCTTTAATATTTTGGTCGTTATAAGGTAAATCCCACCCTTTTGAAAGATTGTAGTTTCTCCATTTTTCAAAATAAGCTGGCAGTTGCTCCTTCGTATAACGAGTCGTCCAAATTTTTTTCTTATATCCATACTTCGTCAATAAAGGTAATCCCATCGTATGATCTTCATGAATATGTGATAAAAATACCGCATCCAAAAATGTAACTATTTCTCTTTCTATTTTTGGATAACTCTCCTCATAGGATCGATTAATACCACAATCAAATACTATTCTCATCTCTTTATTTTTTACAAAATAGCAGGAACGACCGTATTCTCCCGCTCCTCCCCATACTTCCATCCTCATCATGCTACCCCTTTTCGTTTTTGCTCCATATGTTGCAGAAGTAATAAGCACATTGTTGTAAGCCCAACAGAAACAACGGCCATCGCCATTCCTATAGATACTTCCCCTTGTTCAAATTGAGCAAAAATAAACGTTGCTGACGTTTCTACTGATGGAGGTAGTACGAGAAGCGATGCTACTAACTCTCTTATCGAAATCGTAAATGTCATCGCCCATCCAGCAAGAATGCCTGGGATAATAAGAGGCAATATTATTTTTCTAAAAATATAAATATAATTTCCAGAAAAAACACTCCCTGCCTGTACAAGAGAATCATCAATTTGTCCGAGCGATGCTTTTACATACTGCACCGTATAAGGTAAAAAAAGAACAACATACGTTACTATAACCATGACAGGCGTATTGTAAATTGATATAGGCATATATGGTGAATTCCAAAATAAAATAAGCCCTACAACCATCACTATTCCTGGTACCATATTCGGTAACATACCGCACATATCAAGCCATTTTTCAGAGGACTTTTTCCCCTTTCGAATCATAAGTGCCAAAAAGACCCCAACAATTACAGCAACAATCGCTGTTACGAGTGAAAAAAGAAAACTGTTCCATAAAGCTTCTAATCCTGGAGAACCTATTGTAAACAATGCTTCATAATGGCTTGTTGTAAAGTTATTTAAATGTAAGCCACCGCCTCTTAATTTTGACAAAGAAGCAATAAGTATAGAAAAGTATGGGATTCCAATTGCTACTATTAGTAAAGCAATTACATAAATCCATGCTATAAAACGTGTAAATGTAGACAAAGTATATCTTTTAGATTTCACACCTTTTCCACTAACCATTGCATATGAGTACTTTCGATTCAATACATTTTGCATATACCAAATGAGCATACACGCACTAAGTAATAAAGAAGATAATGCTGTTGCACTACTAAAATCAATCGGCCAACTCGAAATAAATTTATGAATCTCAGATGTTAACACATGGAAACCAATTCTACGTCCAAATGTAGCTGGCGTTCCAAATTCTGCAATCGTCTTTACGAAAATAAGTAAAGCACCCATTACATAACTTGATAATAATAACGGTAATATTATTTTTCTTAAACGATAGAAGAATCCACCACCATGAACTGCTGCAGCTTCTTCTTTACTACTCCCAATCTGAAGTAACGTGTTCTTTAACATGAAGTAAAGGAATGGGAATAAATGCAGACTCATAATTAGAACCATACCTCCTAAACTAAAAAACGAAGATGAAATCGTCTTTAGCATCGGAAAAAATTGTTCAAAATAGCCGTTAGGTTGCATGAACAAAATCCAGCCCATCGATCCAATATACGGCGGCGTCATAAATGGAATCATAAAAACAATGTCCAATTTACTATGCTTTCCAACATCTGTTTTGCTCATAATGAACGCTAATGGAAATGCTAATATTGTAGCTCCTAGTACAACGAGTACACCTAGCAACATTGAATTCAGAAAAATTCCAGCTAATCCACCACTCTGCATGACTTCAAAAGGCTTTAAAAAATTCCAACTGCTATTTTCATATACACTAGAAAATAAAATGAGAAAAAGCGGAATGACGATTAACATCACCACAAGTAACAATGCTACTGTCATTCCAACTTGTCTTACTGATACGAATCGATTTACCATGTAATCACCATCTTATTGAAATACTTTCTTAAATTGTTTTGCTATTTCATCTTGTTCTTTCTCAACTGTTTTCCAATCAATATTTAATACTGGGATTTCTTCTACATTTGGTCTATTTTCAGCTTTTATATCTTTTCTACCAGGCAATAAATACGCTTTAGAAATTTGTTTTTGCACATCATCTGATAATAAGTAATCAATAAACTCTTTTGCACCTTCTACATTTTTACTATCCTTCATAATGCCTGCTGCCCGTGGACTAATGACTGTTCCGCTTTTTGGATATACGATATCAACCGGTTCACCCTTTGCTTTTGCACTGTACGTCATATAATCAACACCAGCAATTACCATATCTTTCGCACCTGTTACAACTGGATCTAACGCTTCTTGGTTTGCCCCTGCTACTGTAACTTCATTTTTCTTAAGCTGTTCAAATAACTTCCATCCACCTTGTCCATTCTTTTTCACGTATCCTGTTACAAAGTCTAAAGCCGAACCTGAAAGCGCTGGATCTGGAAGATTCACTTTCCCTTTCCATTCTCCTTTTGTTATATCGCTCCAGTCTTCAGGCGCTGTCTTCACATTTTTTGTGTTGTACACAATTCCTAATGCTGAAGCACTATATCCAAAATAATGTCCTTTATCATCCGACCATTCAGAACGAAGCTTATCAGCTTGTTTCGCTTCTTTATAAGCTAACGTTTGACCATCTTTCTTTAATCCTTCCATAGCGGGTAAAGAAGCGAGTACGACAACGTCAACGACTGGATTTTTCTTTTCAGCTTCCATTCTCGCTAAAATCTTACCTGTTGTTCCTTGAAACATTTCCACTTTTATACCGGTTTTCTTTTCAAAGTCCTTTTGAATTTTTTCTGCTAATCCTTTTGGTCCTGCACTATATACAACAATTTTCTTTTCATTAGAATTTTTATTGTTTGCATCTACATTACCTGTCTTTGAGCTACAACCTGTTACTACAGCAGAAAATAGTAAAGTACATACAAATAAAGACTTAAGCGAACTGAATTTCTTCATACGATTCTCCCCCTATATGATGAATACATTTTTTTGGTACATATAACGATACCGGTTTACCGATGCTTAGCTTACTATTGTTATAAGCTGTCCATACACCGAGTGTCCCCATATTTACTTTCACTTCATAACGTTCTCCTACATATGTAACGTGCTGAATTTCACCTGTATACATGTCGCACGCGTCATTTTTTGTCCAGCTCACGTGCTCTGGGCGAATCATTTGTTTATTCTCTACAAGCCAATTTGCTTTACCAACAAACTTTGCAACAAATTCATGAGACGGTTTCACATAAATATTTTCTGGTGTTCCTTTTTGTAATACTTCCCCTTGTTTCATTACAATAATTTGGTCTGACATTGACATAGCTTCTGTTTGATCGTGTGTTACATACAATGCCGTTAAACCAATGGAATGAACGATATCCATAAGCTCTAAGCGCATTTCTTCTCGTAAAATTGCATCGAGTGCACTTAACGGTTCATCAAACAAAATAAAATGAGGCTTTGTTACGATTGCTCTAGCAAATGCGACACGTTGCTGCTGTCCGCCAGAAAGTTCGTGTGGATATCTTTTCTCCATACCTTGCAAGCGAACTCGCTTTATCGCATCTTCTACCTTTTCGCGTAAATGATTCGTTTGCTTTGTAGCCCTTAAACCAAATGCAACATTTTCAAAAACAGTCATATGCGGCCATAAAGCAAAATCCTGAAATACCATACCGATATTCCGTTCATGAGGAGATGTTTTTACCTTTTTTGTAGACGAATACATACACTTATCTCCAAAATATATTTCTCCTTTATCCGGTTCTTCAAGTCCTGCAATCATTCTAAGCAAAGTCGTTTTCCCGCATCCCGAAGGTCCTAAAAGTGTGGTAAACTCTCCTTTTTTCATTACAATTTGTAACGGTTTTAACGCCTGCATTTCTCCAAATGTCTTTTCTAATCCATGAATTTTAATATCCATCGGTTCACCTCTCTCCCCTCATTCTTAACCTGCTTTCATTCTATATGGAAGATTTATACTGAATGTTAATGTACTGTAAAGATTAAATTAAAAAACTTCTAATAAACTATTTATTTCTATAGATTTTTTCTATAGTTAAAATAAAAAAGGCGGGTAACTCATAATGAATCTCTTAAAATTAGAAATTGTAGTGCTTATTAAGAAATACAAAAAGCTTACGATTGTTGCAGAAAAACTTGGTGTTAAACAACCTACTATTACATTTCATATAAAAAGCTTAGAAGAGGAACTCGGTGTGTCTTTATTTGAATTACGTTCCGGAAGATATTTCTTAACAGAGGCTGGCGAGGCGTTGCATCATTATGCTTGCAAAATAGATGCACTTATGAAAGAAGCTAGACGGGTGACACAAGAATTTAAAGATTTTAATAAAGGAGCTATAACAATTGGCGCTAGTTATGTACCAGCAACTTACCTTTTACCAGAAGTTGTTCACCAATTTCAGTGCGAATTTCCAAATATAAAAATAACACTCATGGTAAAAACTGCGCCTGAAATTCGGACGATGCTACAAAATCATGAAATTGATCTCGGGGTAATTTCTGCGGCGCCGTTTGATGAACCACTTTTAAAACAAACAAAAATAATACCTGATACACTTGTTCTTGCTTTTTCCAAAGAACATCATTTTTCAAAAAAAGAAAGTGTATCCTTACAAGATATCGAAAAAGAACGTATATTATTGCATCGTAATCCATCTACAACGAGAGATTTACTTACACAATGGATGTTATCATATAACATTACTTTCCAATCTGAAATTGAACTAGATTCATTAGAAACGATGAAACAAATTTTAAAGTATGGTAATGGGGTTGCCTTTATTTCTAAACTTGCTATTGAACAAGAAGTAGAGCGAAATGAGCTATGCTGTATACCGATCCCAGGATTTGAATTTCAGCGTAATATTTATACCATTCATCATGAGGACAGGTGGAATTCAAAAATAATTTCTTTTTTACTACAAAGTATCACTTCTTTTGCAGCAAAAAGTTAAAAGGCTGTCGTTATACACGACAGCCTTTTTAACTATATCTCTATTTATTTTTCTTTTCCTCAATTTTCACTTGTGCCTCTTCAGCCTTATCTAATGCTTCTGACACTTTTTTCTCTTTTTCTTTTACTTCATCTATACTATCGACAGCTTTAATTAGTTTATCGATTCCTTCTTCATTTACTTTTTTTTGTTTCGCTACTCTTTCATTTACTTTCTCTTCAACGTCTTTTGCTTTTTGAAGCATATTTTCTGCATTTGATTTCACAGCCTTTTCAAGTGCATCATCTTTTTTCTTTTGCAACACTTCATTCGCATCGTCTTTCGTTTCTAAATACTTACCATCTTTTAATGCTGTTGCACCGTGATCTAGTAACTGAGCGACTTCTTTATACGCCTTCGCTTCATTTCCTGATTTTTCTTTTTCCGCTTTTTCAAACCACATAATCGCATCACTATATTTTTCATTTTTCAATGATTGCATACCTGTTTCAATATACGTGTCATAATTACTACATCCAGTCATTACGACTAACAGAAAAAGCATAACAAAACTTAATTTTTTCATGATGTTTTCTCCTTTTCTTTGCCTGCTCACTTTACTGTAACATACATGAAAAGGAGTTTCAAAAACTAAAATACTAATTTGGTCATTTTTATATTGTTAAAATTTTCTTTTAAGCCGATACATCCACTTGTTTTTTCGCCATATGCTGCTTTACTCCAACTAATACAACTAACAATAATCCTCCACCTAATGTCATCATAACAATGCTAGTTGGCAACATATCTAATAATAATCCATATACAATCATACCGAGCGGCGCGATTGCAGTAGCAATAGTTTCAAGTAGGCCGAATACACGCCCTAAATAGCTTGGATCTGTCGTCTTTTGCATATGTACTTGCATCGGGATATTTACGATCATCATTGACATACCAGTTAACATCATAAAAACGATATAGTAAATAAAACTTGCTACTTTCGGAATGGTAACTAACAACGGGAAGACTGTACATAAACTCAAACCCGCAAATAAAAACAGCCCAATATAAATAGAACGAAACGGATTATTCACTTCTTTACGCACTGATAAAGCAATCGCACCAATTAGCATCCCGACTGCTAGCATTCCCTCTACAACTCCGAGTTGTTTCGAGGATAAATGCAAGTTTTGAATAACAATATATGGAAGTGAAACGAAAAGTGCACTCGCAAAAAAGTTAACCCATAAAGCAATTTTCATTAGTCCATATATTTCATGCTGCTGTTTTACATATGAGAAACCCTCTTTTATACTCGTCAAGAAATGCTCCTTATTTTCAGCCACTTCTTTTTTATATAAATCAAATACGATAAATAATTGTACAATAACTGCTAAAAAGAATGTAATGCTATTTAACAGAAAGAACGACTTAATTGAAAAGAAACCAAATACAACTCCGCCAATAATCGGCGCTAAAATATTTGATAAAGAAGCTGCCGTCTGGTTCAAAGCACTCGCTTTTTGAATACGCCCTTCATCAACTAAATTAGGAATAGATGAAGTAAACGCAACAGAATAAAAACTTGCGCAAATTGATAATAATGCTGCTGATACATAAATAAAAAGGAGTGATGGTCCAAGCATTATTGTAAGAATAAACATAATAAGCATCGTTAAGCTACTTAATAAATCAGTGCCAATGACAAGCCATTTTCGATTGACGCGGTCAGCTACAGCACCTGCAATCGGTCCACAAATCATTCTTGGTATTGATCCGCAAATAAGCGTAATCGCAAATCCCATTCCTGAGCCCGTTGTCTTTAATACGTATAGCCCCATTGCAAACGTATAAATACCCGCCCCTAACAAAGATGTCATCTTTCCAATCATCATTAAAATAATATTTCTCGTTGCAATCTTCATTTTCCAATCATTTTGACCTATACTTACATCTTCCATTATGACACTCTCCCCTTAAAAGTTAAATTGTGTTAAACTTATTATATAATCAACTTTCCAATTTTTACAACAAAAAGTTAAATTATATTTAACTTTTTAATTATAAAGGAGCAATGTTATGGCAACTCTCGGCGAAAAAATTAAGGCGTTACGAAAAGAAAAAAAGCTTACGCAAACCGAGCTAGCAGGTTCGGAACTGACAAAAAGTATGCTTAGTCAAATTGAAAATGGAAAAGCTACACCTTCTATGAAAACATTACAATATATCGCTAATAAACTTGGATGTGAAACGAGTTTTTTACTAGAAGAAGATGATGCAGAAATCGTAGAACTTATTCAAAAAATGGAGCAACTTATAAAAGCTAATAAATGTGATAAGGTGTATGAAACTTTACTTCCTATCGTTCAAAAGGAACTCCCTCTCACTTTAAATACTGCCCGATTGTATAAACACTTTATTACTGGAGCAGCTATAATGAAAGATTGCAACATTGAATCTTTCGTTGAAAAAGCAACTTCTATTTTTGAAAAATATACTTTATACAGAGACAGTACTGAAACAAAATTAACATTCTCTTATACGTTATTCTCACGTAAAAAGTATGAGGAATGTTTGCAACTTATTGCTCGTATTCGAGATGATTATGAAGCGAACCATTTAGAAATGGATCTTATTATACATATCAGATTGTGCTTAAAAGAAGCCATTATTTTACTCGCATGTGGCAAATATGAGGAATGTGAAAAAATCATATTAGAAGCATTAGCATTTTCAAAAAAACATCAAGTGTATTATAAAACAGATGAATTTTATCGCATATTATCTTATCAAAAAGTCATGACGGCTGATAAAGAACAGTATTTACATTACATTAAGAAATCTGAGCAATTCGCCATTTTTACTGAAGACACTTTATCCGTTGCGATCGTAGATATATTAAAAGCGTATTACTACAACACGATTACTAAAGAATATACAATTGCATTAGAACATGTAGAACAATTTCGAGAAAAACTAAAAGACGAACCGATTTTCCAAGAGGATGGATTGTATTACCTCGAAACCGGAAAAGCTTTGTACGGATTAAAAAAATACGAGGAAGCTCTGAAAGCTTTTCAACATGCTAAAATACCAGATTATATGATGCATCCACTTGATCAAGCATGGCTTACAACGGCAGGTGCATATCGTGCCCTTTGTTATGTAAAACTTAACGATAAGCAAAGAGCTCTTGAAGAAGCAACAGAAGCAGCTCAAAAGATACAACCTTATCCGGATTCCATCTTTTCTTCTTTTATTAAAGAAACATTACAAATAATACAAAAACTTTAAGAATGTCTCGAAATGGTATATTATTCCTCCTTTTTAGCAAAGATAATAATAATGGGAGGAATATAAATGAATATACAACGCGCAAAAGAGCTTTCAGAGTCATCAGAAGAAGCCAATGTCAGTTTTCAAGGCATGCCTGTTATGATTCAACACGTTGACGAAAACAACGAAACCGCCCGCATATATGAAGTAACAAATCCAAGACGCGAATTAACAGTTCCAGTTAATAGCTTAGAGGAAATATAAAAAATGCCACTTCTTTTTTTGAAGTGGCATTTTTCTTACTTTAGATTACTTAATATAAATCCCTTCTATCCTCTGTTTTACAACACCTAAAAAAAATAAGAATCTTCTACTTCTTTTCTGTTTTTAACCTGCTAAAATACAAACTATGAATTAATTATTCGCACTATACATTAAGGGGGAAAAATAATGAAATATGATTTAGAAAAAAACAAGCCCTATTATGCAGTTATATTCACTTCAAATCTATCAAATGATACAACAGATTATAGTACCGTTTCCGAAAAAATGGAGGAACTTGCGAAACAGCAACCTGGATTTTTAGGTGTCGAAAGCGCACGTGATAATTCGGGACTCGGCATTACAATTTCTTATTGGGAGTCACTTGAAGCAATTGAAAATTGGAAAAAGAACGCCTTACATAAAGAAGCGAAAAAAAGAGGCCGTGAGCAATGGTATGAAAACTTCCACCTGCGCATCTGCCTTGTTGAGAAAGAATATAAGTTTCATAGAGGTACATTGTAACTATGAAGAAAAAACTAGCTCTCGTTGTTGTTCATGAAATATACGGTGTGAATGATCATATGCAGCACGTTATAGACCGCTTCACTTCATCTAATATAGATGTATTTTGTCCTAACCTTCTACAATTACAAAATGCATTTCATTATAGTGATGAAGAAAAAGCATATCAGTATTTTATGAATCAAATTGGATTTGATGATGGAAAAGAGCAAATTGAAGAACTCATTACTAGCCTTTCCAGTAGTTACACACATATTGGACTTATCGGTTTTAGCGTTGGAGCGACAATTGCTTGGCTCTGTAGTAACAATCCCAGAATAGATTTTATCATTGGGTGTTACGGTTCCCGTATACGTGACTATGTTCATATTAAACCTACATGTGCTACCTTACTTATTTTCCCTGAACAAGAAGCTAGTTTTTCAGTCCCCTGCTTAATGAAAGCATTGCAGCAACAAAGCAATCCGCTATTAGAAATAAAACAACTACATGGCGAACATGGATTTTTAAATCCATACACAGAAAAATATAACAAGCAATCTACAAAGCAAGTATACAATATAATAGATTCATTTCTTATGAAAACTATGTTGTAAAGGAGTTTCAAATGCCACTAACATTACTATTACTCATATTCATAATAATTCCCTTCATTTCAGCATTAGCTCTCATTTTTATGACGGTTAAAAAAGGAACTTTTCTAAACCGACCATACTTACAATCATTCATCGTATGTGCTCTATTTTTTACGAATTGGATATTATATTTAATAAATTTTTATTCATTACTACCTGAGAAAGTTAGTCGATTTATATTTCTACCTATTTGGTTTTCCCTTTGCGTTTTAGGATTTATCGTTTTCGCACGCGAATGGAAGAACAATCGTGTTTTTTCCATATCTATCGGTTTTCTTTCTTTTATTAGTTTTCTATTTGGATTATTGTTGTTAGTTCTTTCGGGAATGTGACTGTGAAATGGTAGTAAAAACCTAATCACTTTATTTCATTAACAGCTTTGACCTGAACTTGGTATAATACCAAGTTCGGGTCTATTAATTTCTCCTTAATTTTTATGTAATTATTATATCTCATCTATTTTACACTCTCTTCTTGAAATCATTCCACAGTCTTTTAAACTTAGAAATTCATAGTATCAAGGAATTGTTCAGCTGCTTCATTCTCCTCAATATACTTTTGAAGTCGTATATTCATGATCCCCATATAATCATACCAATTTTAATAAATTCATTAATCACTTTTTAACAATTGAACTATCTTATCTTAAACAAATTGAAACTATATGGCATTTTCTTAATGATTGTAAAACCATTGTAAAAATTATAAATCTTTATATCTTATTATTTACACGTACAGTTAAATAGATTATTATCTTTATTGAGAAGGCCTCTCAATAATAAAATAACAGGGAGAAAAACATGAAAACAAAAATTTTTTCTATTATTACAGCTTTAACTTTAATGACATGTTTCGCTATACCAACATTAGCAGCATCTAGTAGTTACAGTTTTAAAATGGACTATCGAGTGGTGGATGGTAGTAAAAACAAACAGTTCCACACACTGTCTAAAGGAAGTGTATATATCAATGGGAGCGCATATATATATTCTACTGATGGAGGAGCGATGGGACCTTACGATGTAAAATATACTCTGTACAGATCTGCATGGGGTTCGGACCCTAGTTATGGAACAGTTAATGGCGGCATAAATAAATCTTTCTCTGGTGCATACAATGTTGATACAAATTCAAATGAATACTACTTATTTATTTGGAAAACAAATGACGATGGACAGAATGTAAAAGGGAACGGAAAAATATCTAATTAAAATATTGCTACTAAACTATGATGTCTAATAATAGACATCATAGTTTAAATATGAAAATATGAGGGATTTTAAACATGCTAATTGACTTTGATGGTTTTATTTTTATTGGAGCATTTATTATATGGTTATTTTTACTCCTCTTTTTTAAGTTACACCTAAAAAAGAGGAACATGTACTTACTATTTTTTTCAATATTTTATTTGTACCTTTGTGTAGTACTTAATTATACCCAATTCCCAATTATTATAGATGAAAATATGAAAAAAGAAATTGGACAAAATGTTTGGAGAGATGCTAATTTTATACCATTCAACACGGAGCATTTCGCTATAACAACATCATTACTTAATATACTACTAACAATTCCTTTTGGCTTTGGTTTTCCTTACATAAAAAAGACGAATTTCAAACAAGTTGTTTTATCAGGAATTGTCTTAGGGTTCTTGTTAGAAAATCTACAACTTTTATCAGCACTTTATGCCGGATTCACTTTTCGATATGTCGATATAAACGATGTAATTTTTAATTGTATGGGTGTCATTTTAGGGTATGGTATATCAAAAGGCTTTACCCTTGTGTATAGAACATTTATACACAAACTTGATATTAAATTGAATTCCTTTTTAAGATATATTTATGAAACGAACAATTCCTCAACATGACTTCCCTTTTACATTAGCATGTTCTATAACGTTTTATAGAACATTATAAAGCAAGAAAAATAGAAGAAAGAAAAGCCAACATTCAACTTTTCTTCCTTCTATTTTTATCTTTAGATTTCACTGTTACTGATTCACAAGGTGTGTAGTAAATTTGAGGTGTCGCCTTATCAACCACCATCATAAACGTAATAAAACCGATAATAAAGAAAATGAATACCGTTAATAAAATAGCGCCTATCGTTAAAAGTATCATAACACCACCCCTATATATTTCATGTTATTACACCTTTCGCTATTATATGAGCTGAATCCTTTTTAGAAAAATAAACGTAACAAAATAATTACAATGACTCCTGTTAATACTGTTCCTAATAAACTACGAGTATATATCGCTACGAAGAATGTTGGGATTGCCGCAATGATATAATCCCACTGCACTGTCTCATGCATAAATAATACTTGTGCTAAAAGTGCTGCTAATATCGCAATTGGTATGTAATTTAACCATTTTAAACCCCAGTCTGGAATTTGTAGTTTGCTAAATACGAGTAGAGGTAAAATACGTGGCACGAGTGTGACAGCTCCTGCTGCTAGTAAAAGTAATAATACGTCTAATCTCATTTCCATTTTTCAATCACCACTCCAATCGTCGCAGCTAATAAGGTTGCAATGATAACTGCTATACTATCTGGCATAAATAAGTGTGAAACGTATGCGATAATAATCGCTACAATTGCAACACTTAGATGAATGGCTAGTTTCGGTTTACTACTTATTAGCTGAAGTACAAATAATCCGATAAACATCGCTGGTAACGCATAATCCATTCCGTACGTATGAGGATCTGGTATCCACTCTCCAAAAAGCCCTCCGAGAACTGTAGCTAAAATCCAATTTAAATATGCTGTTACATTAAGTCCCATCATCCATTTCTCGCCTAAATAGCCTTTTTGTGCTGCTTGTTGCACTGCAACGCCGAAAGTTTCATCTGTAATTTGCGAACCAATTATTAAATTTTTAAAAAGAGGTATCTTGGTGAAGTAAGGTGCGAGTGCAGCACTCATTAATAAGTGACGTAAATTAACAAAGAACACAGTAAAAATAATTGCCGAGACTGGGGCACCAGCTGCATACA
Organism: Bacillus sp. NPDC060175; assembly: GCF_042728695.1. Taxonomy (NCBI): domain Bacteria; kingdom Bacillati; phylum Bacillota; class Bacilli; order Caryophanales; family Bacillaceae; genus Bacillus; species Bacillus sp. NPDC060175. The sequence continues at coordinate 29,865 of NZ_JBHWYR010000021.1, read as the reverse complement.
TACCCGCTAATATAAACTGAGCAGAACCTGCGTAAATTAATGTGGACATAAAAGCAATTTCTATGATCGAGAAACCTGCTGTTTTCGCAATAACACCAGCCGCTATACCGATGCTCAAATATCCAAATACAGTTGGTAAACAATCCTTTACACCTTGCTGAAATGAATCATCGCTCTGCAGTGTCATATGTGCTTGAGCTTTATTCACCATTATCTCCCTCCATTTCTTCCATAGTACGTTTTCCTGTTACGACATGAACTAAATCTATGTTTTCACGCCATAATGTATCTAATTTATCAGCTCCAAACTCCTTCGTAATCTCTTCCACCATAATGTCGTGCCGAACATATTCTGTAGCGACGAGAACTAAAGCTGGATCGTACGTTGTAACGGCCCATGAAGTGCTATCATTTGAAAAGTTAGCAATTAATACTTCTTCCCCATCACGCGCGATAACAGTTAAATGACCACCCATTCTCTTTTCAACGACGTGAGGTGTCATATAATTATGGTGAAATGTCGCTCCTATTTTTGTTTCTGGAGCACCAAATAAAATTGAAAAAATATGTACGCCTTCCGCTTCCTTTCTATGAATGTATGGCTCAATCTCATGCACTTGATCTTCCCATACAGAAACCCATAACTCTTCCTTTGCTCTATTAATTATATTGCATATTTCTTTCAAAATACGATCATTTGAGCGAATATGCGAAATTACATCAATTTGTCGCTCTTGTTCTAAACAATTTAATTTTCGGTCTAAAAATTCAAAGGACTTTTCAAAATCTTTTCGCATTCGATCCATTAATTCCGTAGCTGGCACTGGTACATATTTCACTGGTTCAGAAGGAACGATATGCACCGCTCCTTTATCCATCAACTTGCCAAGTACTTCATAAATCATCGAACGAGGTACGCCTGTTTGTTTACTCACTTCATAACCTGTTACTGGATAATGTTTTAATAGTCCAATATACGCTTTACATTCGTACTGGGAAAAACCTAACTTTTGTAACTCCTTTATTATTTCATCCATCGGTAACCCCTCACAATTTATATAGCTCTAATTTTAAAACGACGATTTCACTTTCCATTAGTAGTTATTGTTATACCTACTAATATAAAAAAGAAGCCTCTACAAGTCAACTGATAATTCCGAATTTTTATTCGAAATAAAAAGCCTTCTTTTGAAAGGCTTTTTGTGCATAATGAATTATTTCAACTGTAGAGCATTTGATATATTACCCTCCAAATGCTCACGTAAGGTTGAACCTGTATACTCTTCCCTAAACACACCCGCTCTCACGAATAAAGGAATGACTTCACTAAAGAATAAATCCAATGATTTTGGAGGACCGCCTGGAATTGCAATGAATCCATCTAGTGCCCCTGCTTCAAATCTTTCCATAATTTGTTTAAAAACGTCTTGTGGTGTACCAATTGCAACCCAATGAGCAGAACCAACAACTTCTGGTCGTTCTAGTATTTGCTCAACAGTTGGTTCATTTTTTATGATGAAATTCCGTAATAATTCCGCATGTGTTTTACTACGTACAGTTTGATCTCTACTTGGTAGCATATCTTCAGTAACCTTACTTTCTAATGGTATCCCTCTAACATCTAATCCGAGAACCATTTCGAGTAAAGCGCACCTCTTCTCTTTTGTAAGATGTTGATGAGCTTGCCTGTGCATTTCTAGTGCTTCTTCATATGAATCACCAATAAAGAAATATAAACCAGGCAATACACGTATATCATCTTGCTTTCGGCCATGCTTTTCTGCTCTTCTTCTTAAATCTTGACGAAGTTCGATTCCTGATTCTACATCTGGCATCGCGGCGAAAATTGCATCCGCAACAGAAGCAGCGAAATTCCGGCCAGACTCTGACGCACCCGCTTGAAATAAAGGCATTTCCCCAGAAATATGTTGAGGAACATTAAGTGGACCTTTCACCTCAAAGTGTTCCCCACTATGCTCAATTGGCTGTACCATATCTCTAATTACGTCTGCGTTATCTACTTTCAAAACTTCATAAGGATGACTCCTCCAAAGTTTTCTTACTAACTCTGTACATTCTGCCGCTTTCGCGTATCGTTCCTCGGATGGTGGCATCCCTGCCCCACCAAAGTTTTCAGCACCATCAATTGATGTGACAATGTTCCATCCTACTCGGCCGTTACTAATCCAATTTAAAGATTGTAGTTGCCTTGCTAGTATATATGGTGGATAAAAGGATGTTGAAGCGGTCGTAACGACTCCAATCTTTTCTGTTGCATAAGCGATAGCAGTAAAAAGTAATGTTGGATCTAAAATTACATTCCCCTTATTACGTGCAATTAAATCTGGATGTGCCACTAAATAATCTGCTTTAAAAACAAAATCTAACTTAGCCTTCTCTGCCAGTTGTGCTAACTCTACTTGTTCATCGATTCCTGAATCAAACTTATTCTCTTGTTCTTTCTTTCTAGAAATCAAACATAGTCCAATGCAAAGCTGTTTTTTTATAGACATATGTACACACCTTCCCCTTATTTTTAATTCACCTAGTTAAACAAGTGATTCGACCATTACAACTTCCTTTCTTATTAAACATCATAAAATGATATTGATAATCATTATCATTTTATGATGTAACTGAAATAAAAGCAACAACAAAAAAGACTCCCGCTAACGGGAGTCTTTTATCTCAATATTTCATTTGCTTCTTTTTCATAAATTTTATCAAATGAAGTCATAATACGCTGCGATGCTTGAATCATTTTTTGACTCGACATAAGATCTGCCATCTCTTTCGTCATATCTACATTTGAATTTTCTAGCATATGATTTTTCACAATCCCTGTTCCATTCGGTAAATCAGCGAGGTTACCTTCTGCTAGTGTAAAACTTTTATTTTCTCGTTGCACAAGGCGAGCATTCGTTTCTGCATCTACTGTTTTCGTTTGCAAGCGGCCAATATTATTTTGTGTTACTTCATCGTATAATGTACCGTCTGCTTGTACAGCTATCTTTGCTCCTTCTGGAATACGAATACGTTCATTATTCTCACCCATTACGAAAGCACCAGATGCTGTTTGTAAATAACGATCACTATTTAATGTAAAACTACCGTCTCTCGTTAAAAATGTTTCATCATTTTTAGATGTAACGAAAAATGATGATGTGCCAGCCGCACCGTCGTCTAAAAAGAAATCTGTAGCACTATTTGTCATTTGTACATTTCCTTGTACTAAGTTCACATGCGTCGCAGCTGGTACGACAGCGTAATCGACCGAACCGATATTTGTCATCGCACCGTCACCGCGGCGATATGTGTCTTGCACATCAAATACTTTAGAAGTCATGTTTTCTGCTTTAAATCCTGTTGTTTGGGCATTTGCAACGTTATTTGAATGAACATTAATATGCTGCATGTAATTCATCATACCCATAGAACCTATATAAAGACCGTTCATACTCGTTTGAATAAGGCAAGCGCCTTATTCTTCACCTCTTTTCTTACGATGTTTGTAACATTTGTTTTGCTAAATGTTCAGCTGTAGCGATATGTATATGTTGCTTCACATCTTGTCCGTCTGTCATTAATACAATTGGAGCCGATGAAACTGCTGGAATTTTCAACAATTCACCACTACTCGCTGTTTCATCAAATTTCGTAAACACGATACCATCAATATGAATATCTTTAAAGTTCGTAATGATTTCAATCATGTCTTTACTTTTCATAGAAGCTGATAACGTTAAACAAATATAATCTGGCTCTACTTGCCCCATCGTCTCAATCATTTCTTCTACCGTTTCTGACGTACGATAATTTTTCCCAGCTGTATCAATTAAAATATAATCGACGCGCGCTTCTTCTTTAAAATAAGTAAGCGCCCTTGCCATTGCGGCTTCATCTCGCACAGCGATAACTTCTGCTCCAATTGTTTTTACGTAATCTTGCAGTTGCTGTACTGTCCCGATGCGAGAGTGATCTGTCGTAATAAAACCAACCGTTTTTTTCTTACCGTGAAACTGCCATGCCATTTTCGCAAGTGTCGTCGTTTTTCCAACGCCAGTTGGACCGATTAATGCAATTGTTTGTACCTCTTTTTCAAATACGTTTTCAGTATTGAAATGAGATCTCATATCTTCCAATATGTATCCGATGACTTCTTCTTCTGTAATCATCGTCGCATTCTCAAACTTCACTTTTAATTTTTCAGCATATGCATGAATGAAATATTGTTCCACATCGTTTTGTTCTAACATCCGGATTACTTTTTGAATAATAAATGGTACAGATTCCTGATTTTCTTTTTTTATAACTACTTCTTCTTTCTTTACAGAAATAGCTTGTTTCACAACAGGCTGCTTTTTCGTTACTTTCGTCTCCTCCATATGTTTCACAATGACGATTCCTTTTTCAAACAGTTGTAATAGTTTTTCTTTTTTTCTTGCCCATTCTTCACTATTTCCTGTTTGCATCGCCGCATATGACATAGAAGTCGTTACGTTTTCTAAATTGTGCAAGACTGATTGAATTCCATTTGCCTTCACGATTTCTTCTGAAGGTTCATTTACAACATCCATTAATTGTTCATGAAATTGAGTTACGCCTTCATTACTTTCTTCCTGTTTATCTTCAGGAAAAGCGACTAACATTTCATAATTCTTTTTCCAAAAAAACGGGATATTTCGTTTTACACTTTCATCGACAACGTAGTAATAATCTGTACCATATTGGTCAAATAATTTTCGATACAATTCATTTTTCGAAGCTGCTTTTATTCGCATTAACGCTTCTTTTTTTTCTGTACTTTCCATTACTTCACCCCCTACTATTCAATATAAGCAATTTGATCTACAACAATTTCTGGTGCCAATTCACTAATACATAATACTTTAGCTTCTATTTGATAACGTTCAAGAAGTCTCACAATAGCAAATCTGAAATCTTTTCTACGCGTTAATAATACTGGCTCTCTTCCCATTAAACGAGCTTGTTTGAAAACGCGCTGTACTTGTTCTACTACACGCGTTTCTAAATCTAAATCCCAGTTTAATAAATAACCTTGGTATGAATTATTAACAACATCTGCATCTAACTCAAGCGAATCAGCGAAGAGTGCTGCATAAATTTTCCCATCAGGATTTTTCGCACTCTCACAAATAACTTTTGAAATACATTCACGAACAAACGCCGTTACACCATCAACATGGTTTTGATAAATTTCTTTCCCGTCAATAATACCTTCAATAATTGTCGGTAAATCACGGATTGAAATTCCTTCTTTCAGAAGCTGCTTAATAACATTTTGAACGAGTGATAAATCGATTTCTTTCTTCTTAATCTCTTCTAATAAAACGCCATTATCAGTTTCAAGCGAGTGAATCAAGTCTTTCACATGTTGACGCTGAATTAACTCATGAAGGTTACGTCTAACGACAACATCTAAATGCGTAATTAAAATGCTAAGCGGCTCTAACACTTGATAGCCTTTCATTTGTGCATCTTGTACCATATGCTCCAAAATCCAATATCCATCTTCACCAAAAATTGGATCTTTCGCTGGTTCTGCATCTAAATCAGCCATTACGTTCGGTGTTTTCAGTGCTAGTAAATAACCTGATTTTAAAACTCCTTCAGCAGCTTTCGCACCTTTAATACGAATAATGTAACGTCCGCGCGGTCTAAAACTCGTATTATCTTTAAAGTTAATTCCAGGAACGTTAATACCAAGGTCGGTAATAATCGACTTCCTCATAAGAACAACTTTATCTCGAGCTGTTTCCCCGTTAATCTTCTGCTTTACAAGCGCCGCTAAATCTAAACCGAGCTCTACAATAATTGGATATTTATCTGTAAAGACTCCGAATGAATCTTCCACTTGCTGTAATTGCTCTTCATCGCCTTGAATCATTTCTAATTCTTTTTGAAGCTCGTCTTCTTTTTCTTTCTTTATTCGCTTTTTATTACGAATTCCTAAGAAAATAATCGTGCCTCCAACGAGCGCAAATGGTAAAAATGGTAGCGGTGTAAAAACACCCATTGCGATAAATAAACCACCGAGTGCATATACAACAACTTCATGCGCTAATAACTCTTTAAAAATTCCTTCAGTTACTGTATCTGCTGAACCGTCAAATACACGCGTTACGATAATACCTGTTGAAATCGCAAGCATTAACGAACCGATTTGGTTTACAATTCCGTCACCGACAGTTAACTGTGTATAGTGAATAGCCGCATCTGCAAAGCTCATTCCTTGCTGCATCATACCAACAATTAAACCGAAAATAATGTTTACAAATAAAATGACAATCCCGAAAATAACGTCCCCTTTAATGAACTTTCCGGCACCATCCATCGCTCCGTAAAACTCTGTTTCCATATTTAATTTTTTTCGTTTCGCCTGTGCATCTTTTTCTGTAATAAGACGCTGATTCAAGTCAGCATCGATAGACATTTGTTTCCCTGGTAAAGAATCAAGTGTAAAGCGAGCTGCTACTTCAGCTGTACGAGACGCACCGTTTGCAACGATAAACTGGAATATGATTAAAACTATAAAAATAACGATACCAATTAATAAGTTCCCACCAATTACGAACTGACCGAACTCTTCAATAACATGACCCGCATTTCCGTCTGTTAAAATCGCTCGCGTCGTCGAAACGTTAATCGATACGCGGAAAATCCCGATTAATAACAACATCGTCGGAAATGACTTTAATTCATCCCACTCGTTAATACTTGTAGCTCGCATATAAATAAGCACTGACATACTTAGTAGAAAAACGATAACGATATCAAGTATAAATGGTGGAAGTGGAATTAAGAGCGCCACAACGAATGACGCTGCTAAAAAGATAGAAAAATAGGTTCTTGCAGAATCCATCTTAAACAAAGAGATCCCCTCCAAACGCGCTATTATACTTCAAGTTCTTTCGTTTGAATTAAATAGCGCATAACTTCAATTACAGCTACATATAAATCTTCTGGAATCGTCTCATCTTCCTCGACTTGATAATATAAAGAACGAGCGAGCGGACGGTTCTCTACCATTGGTATTTCTTGTTCACGGGCAAGCGTTCGTATATATAATGCGAGCTCATCTTCCCCTTTTGCAACGACAATAGGCGCCGCATCAACTTGTTTATTGTAACGAAGCACCACTGAAATATGCGTCGGGTTGTTCACAATAAACGTTGCACCATCCATCTTCTTCGCGATTGTCCCTTGCAAGATGGCATGCATAAAGTTTTTTCGTTTCCCCTTTACTTGCGGGTCCCCTTCATTATCTTTATGCTCTTGTTTCACTTCTTCTTTTTTCATCTTAATATCTTGTTCGTACTCCCATTTTTGATAAATGAAATCAATAATAGAAAGAATGATTAAAATAATTAAAATGGCTAAAAAGATAAATTTAATTTGGCTAATAATTTCAGTAAGTGACGCTGTCCAGTTAAATCCAATCATACTAACAATCTTCTCTAAATTCTTTTTAAAGAGAACGTACGAAACGTAACCGATTAATCCCATATAAAACAGTGATTTCAAAATATCTACTAAACTTTTACGACTAAACAATCTCGTAAAATAGTTTTTCGGATTAATACGTGATGCTTTCGGCTTAAGTACTTTAGAAGAAAATAAGAAACCAACTTGAATCATATAATTGAACAAATGAAAAGCATATACAAGTATTAATATAGGAGCCGATACTTTCAGAAGTAATATACCCATTAAATAAAAATACTCGGTCGAATCTGTATTTTTTCCAATTTGATCAAACAGTACCGCTACGGAATGTGCAATCTCATAGCCGAGCCAATCTCCGAAAAAGTAAACGACAACTGCTAATACGAGAATGGAAAATAAATTATTTAAATCTTTACTCCGGGCGATATTCCCTTCTTCACGCGATTTTTTACGCTTCTGCGGGGTGGCCTTTTCTGTTTTATTATCCTTTGCCATACGCGTCCCCCTACTTCGTTAAGAAAAAGTTAAATAGTTTCGTATACTCTTCCAGTAATACGTCTGTCATATTTTTAAACACATAACCGAGCATCGGTACGCTCATCGCAATAAACAAAATACCACACGTTATTTTAATTACGTACGCATTCATAAAAACGTTTAATTGTGGTGCATTTTTTGCGATTAAAATAAGGACGAAATTAATAATGAATAGACTGCCCATAAGTGGCAAAGCAATTTCAACCGCTGATGTAATTGCAAATAATAACGTTGCGAGTAGACTATCTAAAAAACTAGTCGTCAACAATTTTGAAATCGCCTCTGTATATTGAAACGACTTTAAAATCGTGGCAACGAAATAGTTAATGCCGCCCAGTGAAATAAAAATAATAAGAAAAAATATATCAAAAATTGTTGATAGTAAAGTAGACTGTGATCCTGCATTCACATCAAATAAACTCGCCTGCGATAAACCGATATCAAAGTCTAAAATATGCCCTGCCATTTTCGGAATGTTCCACAGCATCTCTACAATTTTTGAAAGTGATAATCCAATTACAATTTGCGTTCCTGCATAAGCTGCAACATCCCAAACTGTCTTTATGTGAGAGACATCCACTTGATCGGCCACTGTAATCGAAAGAGCGAGTCCAAATGTAACCTTTGCCATCGCCGGAATTGATCGGCCTGAGAAAAACGGTAGAAAATATAAAAATGAAGTAATGCGACAAAACGCAAAAAACGTCGCCGCCCATAATTCCATATTCATTTCAGTTCACCTATCTTAGTACGAACGCAATAGCGATGGGATTTTATCAAATAAATCTAAAATAAGCATCGTTAACTCTTGAAACATCCACGGACCTAAAATGATAATAACGAGCACAATACTCGCCATTTTCGGTAAAAACGTCAGCGTTTGCTCTTGAATTTGCATCATCGCCATAATAACCGCGATAATAATAACGACAATCATACTTACAACGGCAATCGGCATTAAAATCATAACCCCTTTATAAAAAAAGGTTTGGAAAATATCTATAATTGGTGACGTATTCATTTATATGACTCCTATCACATAGCATCAAACGCTTCAGGCGACCGTTTTAAACATAATATCGACGATTTTTGTATATCCACCTAAATATACGAAAACGAGTATTTTAAATGGTAAACTTAAAATCATCGGCGGTACCATCATCATCCCAAGGTACATTAAAAGTGTACTAATAATTAAATCAATAAAGACAAACGCTAAATAAATGAACATCCCTGTAAGTAACCCTTTTTGAATTTGCGTTAACGTAAAGGATGGCACAAGCGTAAACAATGAAAGATCCTTTAAATCTTTCGGCAACTCTTCTCCACGCACTTTCAGCATCATTTTCAAATCATGCTTATACGTATGCTTCGACATATAATCTTTCATAATCGGAGCTGTCGTCTCCGCAGCTTGACTTACTGTTATTTTTTCTTTCGTCATCGGGTCCCACACATCACTCTTTAATTGACCAAGCACTGGCTGCATTGTAAACAGCGATAAAAATAATGCGAGTCCAACAAGCACTTGGTTCGGTGGTAAATTCATAACCCCAAGCCCTTGACGAGTAATCCCAAGAACAATCATAAAATAAGTAAAATGCGTAAATAAAAGAACGATAGAAGAAGATAATGATAGAAGGGTAACGAGTGCGAATAGTTGTACACTTGAATTACTCGTAAACTCTTTTCCATTTTCGAAATTAATAAAACCGTTCGGGGCTGCATACGCTGGATTTACAAAAACAATTGAAAAAATAATAGAAAATACGAAAATAACGGCAAATAACGATAACTGTTTCTTTATTCTCATGATGGATCCTCTACTTTTTTCGTTTCACTCTTCACCGCGTCTTCTAGCGCTTGTTGAAACTGATTTCCTGTTCCTGTTAATTGCACAGATTGTACACCGTTATTACTTATAACAGTAAACACTTGCTTCCCGTCCACTTCAAATAAAAAGGCGCTCGTTTGATGATTTAAATAAACACCGTCTTTCACTTGAATATGGCCGTTTTCACCTTGCTTAAAAAACTGCTGTTTGCGCGTCTTTTTCGTCATATAATATGCACCATAGCCGAGCGCACCAAACAGTAAAACGACTTGAAATAAGGTCGTCATATACGACATATGACTCCTCCTCTACTCTTTATCCTGCATTTGATTTTGCGCCTTCATAAGCGCCGCGTGTTTCTTGTCAGCTTCAATTTCAGAAATAATAATGCCAAACTTCTCGTCCATTACTATTGCCTCACCAATACCGACTTTCATATCACTTAAATATACATCTACTTTATGTCCTAAATTTTTCTCTACTTCAAGAACATCGCCAACTTTTAATTGTTTCACATCGCCAAGCTGAATCGATGACTTCCCAAGCTTTACACCAAGTTCAATCAAAATATCCGAAACGGTATCAATATGCGCTTTACCCGCTTCATTTCGCTTCCCTGCAAATTCTTCTAATCCCATTAATGACACAGGAGATACTTCATGCTTCATATGGATCCTCCTACTCTATAAAACTTTTAAATAGGAGCGCCTTACGCGTTCCATCTTTCCCAATAAAACAATTAAATTTATGTTTCCCATCTACATAACCACGTAGTTGATCTGAAACTTTCGTATGAAGCGGAATAATATCGCCTTCTTCAATTTTCTCAATCTCACCAATCGTCATCTTTTGCTCACCAATCGCAACGTGAACAGGTTTGTACACTTGATTTACTTTCACTTCTACTTCAGACGTATATTTTTTACGCTTATCTGAAGAATGTTCGACAATATTTTCAGACGTTAACTTATCCATAATCTCTTCAACAGATAAGAACGGAATACCAATACGAACCGTCGTATTCCAAAACTCTGTTTTCATATTTACATTCAGTAATGAAATAATATCGCTTGGCGTTGTAATCTTCAGCGCATTCGGATCTGTCTCCGTCGTTACAAACTTCGGTTCAATCGCAACAACGCTTTCAAATGATTGCTCTAAATTTTTACAAAGTAGCAAGAATATATTATCAAGCGTTAAAAACTCAAACGCCGTTAACGGTCTGCGCATCGTAAAGTTACGCTTACTATCTCCGCCAAGCCAGCATTCATGAATATATATAACGAACGCTAAATCAATCTCAATAACAATTTCGCCAAGTTCTGGTAAACCTAGATCTATCACGCAATATAAATAATAATCTTTCGGCATTTTCTCTACATACTCACTCGTAAATGGAACTTGCTCAACCGTTGAAGGCTCGAGTTCAATTGGAATACGCATACGAGCTGACAACGTCTGTGACGTCTGCTTTCCAAATGTAGACGCAATCGCCTGCAAACTACGTAAATGCTCAACACCGAACTTCTCCGGTCTATTAAAATCATACTCTTGAAATTTATCTTGCTTCCCTGCTTCTTGTGCGAAAGCTGGCATTTCCTCGCCTTCATTTACCGCCTTCAGCAGGGCATCAATTTGCTCTTGGCTTAATTTTTCGCCACTCATGATAATCCCCTTCCCTACCTTTTCAATTCAACGATTTCGACATACATTTTCCCATTCTTCGTCAAAATCTTTCCGGTTCCAATCTCTTCATTCTCAAGCATAAGACGCACCGTATTTTTCGTTGAATTTTCAAGACGATACAATGTACCTTTCGTAATATGAAGCAGATCTTCAATTTTCTTTTTCGTATTTCCGATTTCAAAATAAATTGTTAACGGAATATCATCTTGTAATTTCAAATCTAGCCAACTCCCATATCATGTTCACAAAAATTTCATGTTCTCTCTATATATGAAATTTCTTATTTTGAAACGTCGATATTTAATATTTTTTTAATATATCCTTGCGTTTCTTTAAATGGCGGTACGCCTCCGTACTTTCTCACATTACCAGGACCAGCATTATAAGAAGCAAGCGCCAATACGAGATCACCGTTATTTTTCTTTAAATAACCACTTAACTCTTTCACACCGCCCTCAATACTTTCAGCTGGTGAAAATGGATTTTTTATACCCATCTCTTTCACATTCGCTGGCATAAGCTGCATTAACCCCATCGCCCCTGCATGTGACACCGTTTTCGGATTAAAATTAGACTCCACTTCAATCATTTTTTGAATTAACGTTTTCGGAATTCCATATGTATTACTTACACGATCAATAATATCCTCATACTTACCTTCATTGGAAGAACGTATTTTTTGAATATTATACTTCTTCGTTAATTCCCACATATCAGCAGGCTCATTTTTCGTTTCTGGGAAACGTCGTTCAAACTCTTTTTGTGCAACTTGCACTTCATCTACTTGCTTCGTTTCAGCTTTCTCCGTCTCCTCAGGCTTACTCGCTTCCTCTACTTTATTAATAGATTCTTCTGGTTTATTAACAACCGTTTCTATTTTCATAGATTGTACCGGCTGACTCATATCTTCTACTTTTGCCGGCTGCGTAGTAACCTTCGACTCCTTCGCAGGTTCACTCTGCAACTTCTCTTGAAAACGACTACTAACGAATGCTTGTGGACTGCTTAGCTTCTGCTGAATTTGTCCTTTTTTATATGCAAGAACTTCTTTTACTATATTTCCAACTACCATAATATCACCTTTTCAGTAAACAAAGATATTCTATATATTAGAGTTTTTTTTAAAAGTTTGCAATAATCCTTTTGATAATATTGTAATAAAAAAATGAACAAATAGAAAATTATCATTTTTTTATATTCAATAATTACAATTAATCGTTGACACGATATATACCAAGGATTACAATTAATCTCGAAATTGATTTTTTTGCATATTTACGTTTATCAATTAACAGAAAAATCAATATAAAAAAATGGGGGTTCTTATCATGAGAATTAATACAAACATTAACAGCATGCGTACACAAGAGTACATGCGACAAAACCAAGACAAAATGAATACATCTATGAACCGTTTATCTAGCGGTAAATCAATCAACAGTGCAGCTGACGATGCGGCTGGCTTAGCTATCGCTACTCGTATGCGTGCGAAAGAAGGCGGATTAAACGTTGGAGCACGTAACACACAAGACGCTATGTCTGCTTTACGTACTGGTGACGCTGCATTAGGTTCAGTTTCAAATATCTTACTTCGTATGCGTGACCTTGCAACACAAGCATCAAGCGGTACAAACAACGATAAAGATATCGCATCTATGGACAAAGAGTATCAAGCATTAGCACAAGAAATTGATCATATTGCTGACAAAACAAATTTCAATGGTAATGCATTTTTAGGTGGTCCTGGTGGGAAAGATATCACGATTCAACTTTCTGATGCTTCAAGTGATACAATGAAAATCACAGCTATCGATACAAAAGCTATAACAACTGCAACTTTAGCTACACCTACAGCTACAGGCACAGATAAGGCTTTAAATGCAGCTTCTGCACCAGCTCAAATCACAGCTCTTGACACTGCTATTCAAGAAATTGCTGACGCTAGAGCAACTTTCGGTTCTCAATTAAACCGTTTAGACCATAACTTAAACAACGTAACGAGCCAAGCTACTAATATGGCATCTTCTGCTTCTCAAAT
>NZ_JBHWYR010000021.1:0-16203 GCF_042728695.1 Bacillus sp. NPDC060175 | reverse complement strand
AACTTAAACAACGTAACGAGCCAAGCTACTAATATGGCATCTTCTGCTTCTCAAATTGAAGATGCTGATATGGCAAAAGAAATGTCTAACATGACCAAGTTCAAGATTTTAAACGAAGCAGGCATCAGCATGCTTTCTCAAGCAAATCAAACTCCACAAATGGTTTCTAAATTATTACAATAAGCCATTTGAATTAGTTTCATGAATAAACCTCTCTGCTTGCGGAGAGGTTTATTTTTTCTATATAAACAGATTAAAGACTTCTCTTTTGCTTAAATAGAAGCTCTAGCCATATTTAGTAGCGGCCAGGGCTTACTTTACCCTCATCCCTTGTATTAAAACAAAAAGATAAAATAAGCATAAGTCTTCTTATCCTTCCATAGCCGTTTATTACTTTTAGAACACTAACTATATCAATCTATAAGGAGTGTCTATTATGCGTATTGGTACGAATGTTTTGAGTATGAATGCTAGCCAGTCGTTGTATGAGAATGAGAAGCGCATGAAGATGGCGACTGGTAAGAAGTTAAATACTGCTTCTGATACTCCAGCGAATGTAGCTATTGTGACTCGTATGCATGCGGGAGCGAGTGGTATACAAGTGGCGATTCGTAATAATGAGAATGCGATATCGATGCTTCGCATGGCAGAAGATGCCCTTCAAACTGTTACGAATATTTTGCAGCGGATGCGTGATTTAGCTGTTCAATCTGCGAACGGTACAAATTCAAATACAAACCGGGATGCACTGAATAAAGAGTTTCAATCTTTAACTGAACAAATTGGCTGTATTGGTGAGGCAATTATCTGTATTTGACGGTCAAAACCGTCCTGTTACGTTAGATGATATTGGTCATACAGTAGATATCACGAAACATATTCCCCCTTCCCCTACACAACATGACATCAACATTTCAACAGAACAAGATGCAAGAACGGTGTTTTGTAAAATTGAAGAGGCTTTGCAAAATGTATCACTTCATCGTGCCGATCTTGGCGCTATGATGAACCGTTTACAGTTTAATATAGAAAATTTAAATAGCCAAAGTACAGCGTTAATAGATGCTGCTTCTCGAATTGAAGATGCGGATATGGCGCAAGAGATGAGCGACTTTTTAAAGTTTAAATTATTAACTGAAGTTGCACTTACTATGGTTTCACAAGCAAATCAAATTCCGCAAATGGTTTCGAAGTTATTGCAGTCTTTAATATAATCTTTAAAACTATTGAAATAACTCCATAAAAAATAAAAAGAGGGATACATGCGTACTATGTATCCCTCTTTTCTATCAACCTAGCCATTATAAATGAGATCTTCCGCTAAAGAAGTAAACATCTCTCCAACGAGTGAATCTTCATCATATACACATGAGCCATTATTTTCTTCACGCTTCGCAAACGGTATTTGGACGATTACTTCTGTTTGCAGTTGTTCTGCTAACATTTCACCACCGCCTTTTCCGAAGAGATAGTTTCTTGAGCCATCTTGTTCTTCGTAATATGCCATATTTTCAACGATACCTAAAATATCGTGTTTCGTATGTTTTGCCATGACTCCTACTCTAGACGCGACAAATGAAGCTACATTGTGAGGCGTTGTAACGATAATTTCCTTTGCCTGCGGAATCATTGCAGCGACATCTATTGCAACGTCTCCTGTTCCAGGTGGTAAATCAAGAAGGAGATAGTCTAATTCTCCCCAGTGCGTGTTCGCAAGGAAGTTTTGTATCCATTTGTTTAACATCGGTCCGCGCCACATTACTGGGTTATTACCTTCTGTAAAGAATCCCATCGACATAATTTTAACACCGTGACTAACGACGGGAATTGCTGTTTGATCAATCATTATTGGCTTTTCATTCGTTTCCATCATAGCTGGGATACTGAATCCGTATATATCTGCATCTAAAATCCCAACCCTTTTCCCCATACGAGCTAACGCAGTAGCGAGGTTAATCGTCACAGTTGATTTTCCGACTCCCCCTTTTCCGCTCGTTATAGTAATAAAATGCACCCCTGAATCAGGTCGGAGCATACTAGGCATACCTGTTTCTGTTCTAGCCTCTTTTTTTAACGATGCTGTTAATGTTGCTCGTTCTTCCGGTGTCATCGAGCCGAATGTTAAAGAAACTTTCGATGCTCCAATGTTTCGAAGTGAGTCTTCAATATCTTGTTGAATTTTCGCCTTTAGCGGACAACCTTGTATCGTTAAAACTACTTCTAGCCCAACTTCTGTACCATCTATCTTTATATTTCTGACCATGTTTAATTCCACAATACTTTTGTGTAACTCTGGATCGTCTACATGGCTTAACGCGTTCATAATTTGTTCGTGAGTAATCATCATACACATTCCTTCCATTGTAATTATTTCACGTTATAAAGTGAAACTTTAATCAGTGGGGGTTTTTGTCCATCCCCCACTGATTATTAGTTGAACCAATCGGGCTTTTACGGGCAGTTGATCTCCCACCTAGCTTCTTTGCTTCAGCCGAATTTGGAGGTGGGAGTCTTACTGCCCGTTAATGCGGGATGAAAAAAGTCTCCGCTTTTCCCGCCCGTTTTTTGAACTAAATATGTTTCTTTCATAACCATCGTTTTATCAACAGCTTTACACATATCGTAAAAAGTAAGGGCGGCGATTGATACGGCCGTTAATGCTTCCATTTCTACACCTGTTTTACCGCTGCATGTTACTGTCGCTCGTATGATTAATTCATAGCCATCAGTTTTCTTTTCATAATGGAACGTAAAGTCTGTTCCTTGGATTAATATCGGGTGACACATCGGAATAATATCCGCTGTTTTTTTAGCACCGATTATTCCAGCTACTTGTGCTACTTGGAGCGGGTCTCCTTTTTTCAATCCACCACTTTGAATTGCTTCAAATAGTTCATTTGATAAAGAAATTGTACTTTGCGCAACAGCTGTACGTGTTGAAATACCTTTTTGAGAAATATCAACCATTTTTGCTCTTCCTTCTTCGTTCCAGTGCGAAAACTCACTCATAATAATCCTCCTTAACGTATGAAAGATTTGATATTCAAATAGAAAGAATTAACCTCCACTTACAGGGGGGATAAACGCTACTGTATCTCCGGCTTTTACGATATCTTCGTCCGTTACAAATTCTTCATTAATCGCTACCATAACTTTATCTAGCGTCTGTAATTGATAGTGATCTTTCAGCCATTTTTTCAATTGCTGAACATTCATCTCTCGTTTTTCTATTATTACTAATCTCTCTGAGCCGACTTCTTCTCGTAAATTTGCGAACAGTAAAATTGTAATCATTCTCTCATTCTTCTTTCTTTGGTTTT
This sequence comes from Bacillus sp. NPDC060175, assembly GCF_042728695.1. Classification (NCBI taxonomy): domain Bacteria; kingdom Bacillati; phylum Bacillota; class Bacilli; order Caryophanales; family Bacillaceae; genus Bacillus; species Bacillus sp. NPDC060175. The sequence continues at coordinate 12,883 of NZ_JBHWYR010000021.1, read as the reverse complement.
CCTTCTGGATAGGGAGTATTTTCAAGTTGATCTCCAATCCACTCCGTTCCATCTTCCCAAAATTCTTTTTTCCAAATTGGGACGATTCTCTTTATACGTTCAATTGCGTATTCATTCGCTTCATATGCCACTTTACGATGTGGCGACGATACTGCAATGACAACTGCGATATCCATTATTTCTAGTCGGCCTACTCGGTGCGTGATTGCTATTTTCGCATCCGGCCACTGTTTCTTAATTTCTTCTCCAATTTCAGTAAGCTTTTTTACCGCCATCGGTTTATATGCTTCATACTCAAGGTGTAACGTTCTTTTTCCTTTCGTTAATTCTCTAACCGTTCCAATAAAAGCTGTAATGGCTCCTGCTTCTCGTCTTGCTACTTTATTCGTTACTTCTTCCACTACAATCGGAGTATCTACAATTTCAAATTGTGCTTGTCCCATCAAAACCTCTCCCCACTTTTCGGAATGTCCAAGGCCATTCACTACCTTCGTTATCTTCTAATAAAAGAACGTCTACAAACATCCCTTTCTCATATCCTCTCGTACCGCCCGGTAGTACAATAAAAATGTTTGATTCTGCTAATGAAGAAACGGAACTAGATTTATCAAACCCTGAAGGATAAGCGACTAGTCGTCCTTCGTTATACTTCAGCTTCGCTCGTACAAATCTTGTAAATGGATTAGGTTTTAGAAAATCTTCTCCGAGCATTGCTTTTTCTCGTTTTACATATGGTGTTTCGCTAAACATATACGTACGAATGCTAGGTTTTACAAACAACTCAAAACCTACGTAACAAGCAGATGGATTACCTGATAATCCGAATAACAATTTCCCATTTAATTGCGCTACTGTTGTGACGCTTCCCGGCCGCATGGCAACTTTGTTGAAAAGAACTGATGCACCTAATTTTTCGTATATCACTGGCAAATAATCGTAATCTCCCACTGAAACACCGCCAGTTGTAATTAGCATATCAACTTCGCTTAACGCTCTTTTCACTGCTTCATAGCACGTATTCAAATCGTCGCTAAACTTCCCGAAGTATTTTACTCTTCCACCAGCTCTTCGAATTTGAGACGATATCATATACGTATTACTATTTCGAATTTTCCCAGGTTGTAGTTCTTCATTTACATCGAGAAGTTCACTCCCTGTCGCTAATAGTCCGATTACAGGCTTTTTCGCTACTGGCACTTCGCTATAACCGAATGTAGCAAGAAGAGCAGAAATACCTGGATTAATGTAACAACCCCTTTTTGCGAGAACGGTTCCTTTACATGCATCTTCACCTTGAAAGGACATATTGTCCCCTTCTTTAAATGAGCGCCTCACTTCCATATAGCTTTTTCCGATATTCTCATATTGACGATGACGAGTGAGTTCTAGCATGACAACCGCGTTACATCCTTTCGGAATTTGTGCCCCTGTCATAATTCGAACTGCTTGCAACGCTTCTACTTCTTTATCGAATACAGAACCTGCTCCAATTTCACCAATTACTTCAAATACAATTGGATTCTCACGACTTGCCCACTTCGTATCTTCTGCCCTAATAGCAAATCCATCATATGGCGAGCGATCGAAGGAAGGGACATCGTGATCCGCTATTAAATCATCTGCTAACGTACGTCCGTATGCTAATTCCAGTGGTACTAGTTCTTTTACACCACAATTTACGAACAGCCTCTTCAACTGTAATTGGCACTCTTCTTTCCATCATTACCAATCCCTCTCTATTACCCTAATAACCGATAGTATAGTTGTTTCGCTTTTTGAATTTCATTCATGCCATGAATAAATACACGACCATCATGAAAAATGACGATGCGATACTCTTCTAATTGGCAAGAGAGCAAATACGGATTCCGCTCTACTTTCCCGTGTTTTTTTAATACTTTTTCTAAATCATCAAAGTTGTAATGACTATTATGCACCGGTCTAATTTGAACTGTATTTCTTCCACATAAAACAGCTGTCTTCGTTTGGTTTTCGTAAGATAAATAAGGATAAGTTCTATTTGTTCCGCACGAAGGACAGTCTTCTGTTTTGATTTTTCCTACTTTGATAGAATGATGTTGATTACTCCATATATCAAACATTAAAAAAGTTTTTCTAATTGCTGCGTAATCTTCTACTAAAATTTTGAATGCTTCTGCTACTTGATAGGCTGCGACAATTTGCACAGCTGGACTAATAATTCCAACTGTGTCACATGTCGCTCCTGTAACAGGAACACTTTTCAGCACACAATGTAAGCACGGTGTTTTCTTTGGAATAATCGTATAGCTCATGCCATACGATCCGACACAAGAACCGTAAATCCAAGGAATATTGTGTTTTTGTGATAGGTCATTGATCACAAAACGAATATCGAAATTATCTGTTGCGTCAATAATGACATCAACACCATCTAATAAAGCTTCCATATTATCTACTCTTGCATCCATTACAAGAGCTTGAATTTGCACGTTTGAATTAATTTGTTTGAGACGATTCTGCGCTGCAATTGCTTTTGGCAACTTTTCTATCGCATCTCTTTCAGCGTAAAGTTGTTGCCGCTGTAAATTACTCCATTCTACGTAATCACGATCAATAATCGTTAATTTCCCGATACCTGCACGTACAAACGCCTCTGCACTGGCACTTCCTAATGCACCTGCCCCTATTATTAATACATGCTTATTTCTAATCTTCTCTTGCCCTTCTTTTCCAATAGGAGTGAACAACTGTTGTCGTGAATACCGTTCTATCATGAGGTATCCTTCCTTTCATTTAGAAAATCCGCTTCAATTACTATTATTTTTTCAATACATCTTCTTCGGTAGCACTTTGTTTCTGATAACAAGAAAAATAAGCGAATCCAACAAATCCAGCTCCGCCAATTACATTTCCGATAAAGACAGGAACAAAGTTTTTCGCAAGATCCATCCATGTAAGGTGTCCCGCAAAAATAACTGCCGAAATGACAAACATATTCGCTACCACTTGCTGAAATCCAATTACGACAAAGGCCATAATCGGAATCCAAATTCCAACAATCTTCCCGATCAAATCGTTCGTTCCGTAAGCTAACCAAATCGCAAGGCAAACGAGCCAGTTACAACCAATTGCTAAAATTAACGTTCTCCCGAAAGATTCATGTAACTTATCTTGAGCTATCGCTATCGTTTTATTTAAATACGCACCCTCAGTTAGCCCACCAAGATGACCGAAACAATACGCTACGAAAAGCGCACCTACAAAGTTAGTCAAAGTGATCCAAGCCCAATTGTTTAACACATGCTTCAATGAAATTTTCCACGCATAAAGGGCCATAGCCATTGACATCATATTTCCCGTAATTAATTCTCCTCCTGCTAAAACAACGAGCATAAGTCCAATAGGAAAAACCGCTCCCCCTATAAAATTGACTAAACTCCCCCATTGCTCCGGTACATTACCTAGAACCCGAATATTAAGTAAAAATCCTAACGAAATGAATGCTCCTCCTAAAAAACCAAGAATAAGCATTGCGGATAGCGGTTGCCTTACCTTTTGAACACCGGATTCAATCACAAGCGCCGCGATTTGTTCCGGTTTATGAAATGCCATAACCAATTCCTCCATTTTTCTCATCTAAAAAAAGCAGCACCAAAAAACCTTAACATCGTAAGGATTTTTGAATGCTGCTTAATCTCTCTGCATATCTCTTACAGAAATATCAATCATCATTTTTACTATACTCATAGAAAGTGTACAAAACTTGCACACTGTCCACTATTTACTTTAACAAAGAGAATCTACATTTATAGTAGTTTCTCAGCCACCGATATGCGACATTTCAATTTTTCGAGATGTTTTTTTATTCGTATTGCTTAACCGTTCATCTGAATAACGGTCTGAACGATTATTCCAAATGTCACGAATAATATTAGTAATTTCCTCATCCGTATATCCAGAACGAAGTAATTCTTTAAGATTGTTTCCTTTAGAAGCAAACAAACATGTATACAATTTTCCTTCTGCGGAAATACGTGCTCTTGTACATGATGAACAGAACGAATCTGTTACAGATGAAATAATTCCTATTTCTTCATCACTACCGATATAGCGATAACGTGTCGCAACTTCACCAGGATAGTTCGCTTCAATACGTTCAAGCGGCATAACTTTATGAATCATCTCTACTATTTCTTGTTTAGAAACTACTTCGCCTAATTCCCAGCCGTTAAAATTTCCGACATCCATATATTCAATGAACCGAAGGATATGCTTATTCTCTTTAAAGTACTCTGCCATCTGAACGATGTCTTGTTCATTTTTCCCTTTTTGAACAACCATGTTCATTTTAATTTTCATTCCGGCTTCCGCTGCAGCCTGTATTCCTGCAAGAACCGTTTTCACTTTACTTCTATTCCCATTTAAATAAGAGAATCGCTCTTCATTTAACGAGTCTAAACTAACTGTCACACGAGATAAACCCGCCTTATATAAATCCGGAGCAAATTTTTTAAGTAATGATCCATTTGTCGTTAAACCAATATCCTCTACTCCTTCAATTTCGTTTAACCGTTGTATGAGTTCAGGTAGGCCTTTTCGGAGTAAAGGCTCTCCCCCAGTAATGCGTAACTTTCTTACACCTAAAGAAACGAAAATACGTGTAATCCTTTCAATTTCATCAAAAGATAAAATTTTATCATTAGACAAAAAAGAATAATCACGACCAAATATTTCCTCCGGCATACAATATCGACAGCGAAAATTACAACGATCAGTAACAGAAATACGCAAGTCCTTTAAAGGACGATCCAATTTGTCTAATGTAACAGATTTCATATTTATTGCCTCGTTTCTACTTATTTATATTTACAATTCGCTCTGGATGCGTATATACATTTAAAGATTTATTACGAATGAAGCCTATTGTAGTAATCCCTAACTGCTCCGCTAGCTCTAATGCTAACTCAGTTGGAGCTGATTTTGACAATATTACTTCACAGCCAATTTTCGCAACTTTTAATAGAATTTCAGAAGAGATACGTCCGCTAAAAACAATAATTTTATCACCAATCGAAATGTTATTTTTTAAACAATAGCCGTAAATTTTATCTAAAGCGTTATGTCTTCCTATATCCATGCGGCTTAAAACAATTCCGTTCACATCACATAAAGCTGCATTATGAACGCCGCCTGTATGTTGAAACGTAGACGCAGATTGCTGCATATCATTCATTAACCGAAAACAATCCTCGGCAGAGATTTTTACGCGAATATCATTCATTTTTTTCGCAGTCAGCGCATCGTTTGCGAAAACAAACCCTTGCCTACTCATTCCACAGCACGAAGTAATATAACGTTTGTTTTGCATGTCACGATAATAAGGGTTGATTTTCGTCGTTTTCACATGTACATAGCCTTCTTTTTCTTGCACCCATATTTCATCAATATCTTCATACTTTCGGATAATGCCTTCCGAAGCTAAAAAGCCAATTACCATATCTTCAATATACTCTGGAGTACTAACCATTGTAACAAATTCCTGGCCGTTAATTTTAACCGTAACAGGAAACTCTGTTACAATGCTGTCCTCTATAAGTTTAAATTCCCCTTGCTCATATTTAAAAATTTCCCGTTCCACCTGAATCGATTTCACGATGAGCATCCTTCTCTCACGTTATATTTTTATCAAAAACAAACACGGAAACTGCAATATCTTCATCTACTTTCATATCAGAAAATAGATGAACTAACTTCGCCCCAACAAGTTCTTCTAAATGTTCATGAGGATTAGCCGCATACACTTCTTGAATCATTTTTGTTCGAGCCATATGAACCATTTCCGCCCCATCCATAGTTCCTGAAATAAATTTCTCTGTAGGTGTCAAATTCCCATAAAGTGTAGCAATCGCCATGTTTTCAGTAAATACAGTATGAATTCGTTCCGGTCCTTTCCCGAACAACTCTTTGCGAAGCTTTCGGATCATATCATTAAATTCATGTACCATTTTTGACATACTCTCATTCCTTCCTAGTTATTCCATCACAACTATTTTAACAAAATGACCATTTCGTCGCCTAAACTATTTAATAATGAGACGAAATGGATCATCTTAGACAATTATCTCAAGTACGCAAACAACATATGAAATACTATTATTGTTGCTTATCTATTCTTCTTTTAACCCTTTACCCATACCTTTTAAGAAATGAAGACCGAATCCGATAGCACGATTAATATCTGGATCCTTCAGTACTTTCATAAGGTCTAATATTCCTACTTTCTTATTACTTTGCAGATGCTGATTCCCTTCATCCATACCTATTAATACACTACCTATAAGTTTTTTAGTAAGTTCCGGATCAAGTTCTGTTAAAGCTCCTGCAGCGCCCATCATATTATTAATTAAATTTGTAACTGGTTCACGAGTGACTTGACCTAGAACGATTTTTGCGATTGGTTCTTTCGCTTTCAGCATAGAATTTGCAGCTTCCAGCATCCCGATGTCATTTAGTTCACCTACTATATTAAACATTTGATTTAAAGCATCTTCATTATTAGCTAGCAGTTCTTTTAAGTCTTCGAGTTTTTGTTGTTTAATTTCTTCCTCGGTTAGCTCCTGCTTCTGGATCGCTTGAATAGGTGCTGCCATATTCTTTTCTCCCCCTTAGTTATCCGTTAAGTGTACGTATCCTGGACGAGTCCACTTGCGATTTACCTCAATGCCGTTTTGAGGGTGACGCTTTTTATTACGTGGGTTCGTTTTTGGCATCGGATTTTCACCTTCTACTTGTAACACTTCCATACGCACTTTCGTTTGTTTATATGCAGGCGTGTTTGTACGCAAGTCAACGGCAGGACCTGTTAAGAAATTAATTGCCGATTCTTTATCAGTCGAATTCATCGGTAAATACAGTTCATTCGCTTTTACACGATCCGTTACAAGTACACGTAATTTAAGTGCTCCGAATGGAGAAACAAGGCGTACTAACGATCCGGTTTTCACTCCACGTTCCCTTGCAAGTTCTGGAGAAACTTCAACGAAAACACCTGGTACTTTCGATTGAATACCAGTTGATTTATTTGTCATGTTCCCTTCATGGAAATGTTCAAGCATACGACCGTTATTAATGTGAAGATCGTATTCTGCTGGGAATGCAGCAGGACGTACCCAATCAGCTATCGCAAAACGAGCCTTTTTGTCTGGGAAGTTAAATCCATCTTTGAATAGAAGCGGCGTATTCGTTCCATCAAAACTTCCCCAGTGGAAACTGTTCCATCCTTCAAGCACTTCATAGTTTGCGTGTGCGAATAAAGGAGATAAATTTGCCATTTCAGCAAATATTTCACTTGGATGACTGTAGTTCCAGTTCGCGCCTAACTTATTCGCAATTGCCTGCACGATCCACCAGTCTGGTTTCGCATCTTCTAGCGTTGGAAGCACTTGATATAACCTTTGTACACGACGCTCAGTATTTGTAAAAGTACCTTCTTTCTCAAGAGATGGCGCTGCTGGTAATACTACATCAGCGTATTGAGCTGTTTTAGAAAGAAACACATCTTGAACGACAAAAAATTCAAGGCTTGATAACACTTCATGTACGTGATTTGCGTTAGAGTCTACAAGAGCCATATCTTCTCCAACAAGATACATAGCTTTCATTTTACCTTCATCAATTGCGTGAAGCATTTCAATGTTATTAAGACCTGGTTTGTTATCAATTTTTACTCCGTAAGCTATTTCAAATTTCGCACGTTCTACATCATCAGTAACGTGTTGATATCCCGGAAGCCAACCTGGGAGAGTTCCCATATCACAAGCACCTTGTACGTTATTATGACCTCGAAGTGGATATGCACCAGCACCTGGGCGGCGATAGTTTCCTGTTGCAAGAAGTAAGTTTGAAATCGCAGCGGAAGTATCTGAACCACCCGTATTTTGCGTTACACCCATACCCCAAAGAATACACGTACCATCTGCATCACGAATCATCTCGGCCATTTGAACGAGAGTTTCTTTTGAAATACCTGTAATCTCTTCTGCATATTCAAGCGTATATTCTTTAAGACTTTCTTTGAAATCTTCAAAGAAGTTTACATTCTCGTCGATGAACTGCTCATCATGCCAACCTTGATCGATCATATATTTTGTAACAGCCATTAACCATACTTGATCTGTTCCTTGCTTTGGACTAATAAAGATATCTGAACGCTCTGCCATTTCAGTTTTACGAAGATCTGCAACAATTAGCTTTTGACCGTGAAGTTTATGTGCACGTTTCACACGAGTCGCTAGCACAGGATGACCTTCTGTCGGATTACAACCGACAATAATAACAAGGCCTGATTGTGCAATATCTTTAATCGTCCCCGCATCTCCGCCCATACCAATTGTACGGAACAATCCATCCGTCGCTGGTGATTGACAATAACGTGAGCAGTTATCAATATTGTTCGTTTCAAACACTTGTCGTGCTAATTTTTGAATAACATAGTTGTCTTCATTCGTAATTTTAGAAGAAGAAATAAAGCCGATAGAACCTTTACCGTACTCTTCTTTAATAGAGCCCAATTTATTCGCTACTACATGAAGTGCCTCTTCCCAAGTCGATTCAACGAACACTCCATTTTTACGAATTAAAGGTTTCGTAAGTCGTTTTTCAGAATTCACGAAATCCCAACCGAATTTTCCTTTTACACAAGTAGAAATTGCATTAACTGGTGCCTCAGAAGTTGGTTGCACCTTTAAAATTTTGCGCCCTTTCGTCCATACCTCAAATGAACAACCTACACCACAAAACGTACATACTGTTTTCGTCTTCTTCGTACGAGTATCGCGCATCGCAGCTTCTACTTCTGACACAGCAAAAATACCGCTATATCCAGGTTCAACCTCTTTAATAAGGTCAACCATAGGCCCCATAATATCCGGTTTTAACCCTGTCATAAATCCAGCTTCACCGAGCATCGATTTCTCCATTAATGCATTACAAGGACAAATTGTTACACATTGACCGCAGCTTACACATGAAGAATCGTTAATATCTACTCCTTCGTCCCAAATAACACGAGGACGCTCTGCCTCCCAATCAATCGATAACGTTTCATTTACTTGTAAGTTTTGACACACCTCTACACATTGACCGCACGCGATACATTGATTCGGGTCATAGCGGTAAAATGGATGGGACATATCGACTTCGCCTGCATCAACTTTTGGTTCGTAAGGATATTTTTGATGCTCAATTTCCATTAATTCTGCCGTATTATGCAATTTACAATTCCCGTTATTGTTGTCACATACCGTACAGTAAAGTAAATGATTTTCTAGTAAACGATCCATCGCCTCATGTTGTGCTGCCTTCGCACTAATAGAGGACAACTCGATATTCATACCGTCCGTCACTACTGTAGAACACGATCGCACTAGCTTTCCATTCACTTCTACAATGCAAGTATCACACGTTTGAATCGGATCCACTTCCGGCACGTAACAAATTTGTGGATGTTCAATTCCGTTCTCATTAATGATGCCTAGTACCGTTGAACCAGGCTCAGCACTATATTCTTTGCCGTCAATTGTAATATGAACCATGCTGTCGTTCATGGTTACTCCCCCTTTTTGAGAATAAAAAAAACTCCACCACGAAAATATACGCACCACATTTTTGGCACGTTATCATCATGGTGGAGTAGTTTATTAGCACATCTTGCTAAAATACCAGTCCATTTATTCATAAATAAAATGATAGATTCATAACAGGTCATATCACGATTCCATCTTTAACACTATAATTATAGCGTTAAATCCAAAAATACACAATATAAATATCATTACAAAGGACAAAGCACATAATGCTCTGACCTTTGTATTACATTTTAGAATTATTCTGAGATGACTTACTTCCCGGTGCAAACCAACCAATTAGTGCAATAGCAACTAATACTCCGTAGAAGATTAAAGTCCAAGTTGTACTGTGCGGGAAATCATGGTCTAAGATACCAATATCCTCATGGGCAAGTGTAATTACAGCGAGTTTTACACCGACCCAGGCAACAATTGCATATGCTGTTGTTTCCAATGCTGGACGTTTCTCAAGTAATTGTACAAACCAAGTTGCCGCAAATTTAATTAAAATAAGCCCGGCAATCCCTCCGAGAAGTACAACTATGAACTGGCCTCCATCCATACCACCGAAATCTTCTAGCGGTGAATCTGGAAGACCAAGGGCAAGAGCAACTGCGGCTAATATTGAATCGATCGCGAAGGCAAGGTCAGCTAATGCGATCTTTCCTACTGTGAACCAGTAGCTTTTACCTGCCGCTTCCTTTTCATCGTCCTTATGAATATTTTGATTGTCTTTTCCGAATTGCGCCTGAATGACATGCTTCAATCCTAAATAAAGAAGATAGGCTGCTCCTATCGCTTGTATTTGCCAAACATTTGCAATAAATGATATGGCAAATAGGGCTGCAAATCGAAAAACGAAGGCCATAATGATTCCGTAATTTATAGCTCTTTTTTTCTCTTCTTCAGGTAAATGTTTCGCTATAACTGCTAGTACAAGGGCATTGTCAGCTGATAACAAACCTTCTAATCCGATTAAAATTAATAATGCCCACGCATACTCTAGCCATATTGAATCCATCCGCTTCTCTCCTTTCTAAAACTAAAAACAGATAAGGTCTTTGCTCAATAGAATTTCCTATTAAGACAAATTAAATGCTAAAACATTTTGACAGTTACTTTGTTGTCCTCTATTTGTTATAATTCCAACAAAAAACAAGTCTAGATTGTGTTTTTCTTAGACAGGGTGACGCTACATTGTGCTTAAAAACTTGATGAATTCATCTTCATTTACAGGTTTACTGTAGTAATAGCCCTGAATTAGATAACATGCATTACGTTGTAACACTGTTAATTGTTCCTTCGTTTCTACCCCTTCTGCGATCACTTTCATGTTTAAAGTATGCGCTAGTGAAATAATGGTATGAATAATTTCATTTCCATCAGTAGAATTTCCGATCCTATTAACAAATTCTCTTGGAATTTTTAAGGTATCAATTGGATACAAAGGGAGATATGCTAATGAAGAATACCCTGTGCCAAAATCGTCAATTGATAAATGTACACCATATGATTTTAATGCTTTTAACTTCGCTAACGTTTCTTTTTCATCTACCATTGCTATCCGCTCAGTTAATTCTAAATCGATCGAACTAGCAGGTACCCCTACTTCTTCTATAGTAGATATGATTGTTTGAACAAAGTCCTTCTGTTCAAACTCTATAGCTGATAAATTTATCCCCATTTTTAGATTTGAATAGCCCGCAGAATGCCATTCTTTCAGTTGTCGACACGCTTCCTGTAACGTCCATTTCCCAATTGAAATAATCTGCGATGTTTCTTCCGCGATAGGTATAAACTCAAAAGGTGAAATCAGCCCCAGCTCTGGATGTTGCCAACGTATTAAAGCCTCTGCACCAATAACCATACCAGCCTTACTATCAACTTGTGGTTGATATAATAGAAACAGCTCATTATTTTCTAATGCATTAGGTAAATCCTGTTCTAATCGTAATCGTCTTGTTATTTTTTTTGATAATGTCTCGTCATACATGCAAACAGCATTATTACCTTTTTCCTTTGCACTATACATAGCAATATCAGCATGTTGTAAAAGTGTAGTAGTATTTATTCCTCCAAACGGATACACTGCTATTCCTATACTAAGAGATAAGTAAAAGCTATGCTGATTTACTACAAATGCTTCTTCAGTTATACGAAACAGAGTTTCACACAAATCCAATAGCTGTTGCTCTGTATGGTTATGGACTATGATTGCAAACTCATCTCCCCCTATTCTCGCTAGAGGAATAGCCGGTAACAGACATGTCCTAAAACGTTTAGCAACTTCTTTTAAAACACTGTCACCAATTGAATGTCCCAGTGTATCATTAATAGTCTTAAAACGATTTAAATCTATATACAAGAGTCCAAATTCATCCTGCGTTTTTTGTGCACGCCCAATGGATTTTTCTAATTCTTGTTGGAAGAATATTCGATTTCCAATCCCCGTCACTGTATCATGGAATGCTAGATAGTTTATCTCATCTTGTTGTTGCTTCATTCTCGTAATGTCTTTTACCATTACATAACTCCCAAAAGTTTTCCCTTCTATCATAATAGGAACAATGGTGACGTACCAAAAATGAATGTCCTTCTCATTATTATTTTTCACACGTAATTGTAACGAAGCCGAACTGCATCGTTTCCCTTCCTGTAGAGCCGCTTCCAATTCAGATCTATCTTCATCTAAAAAAATTGAGAAGCACTCTTTACCTATTAATTCATCACTGTTTTTTCCTAATAACATACTTCCAGCCTGGTTTATATTTAACACAGTACCATTTGAATCAATCGTTAATATAGGATCTGGATGATACTCATATAATGACTTAAATCTCTCTTGATTTTTGACCAAGTCATTGGATTTGTTTATTAAATCTTCTGTTCTTTGAGATACTTTTTGTTCTAATTGATTATTAAACACTTTTAACATCTCGGTTAAATCTCTGTTTTGCATTCGTACGATTGTATGACGAATCAGCACAAATACAAATGCAATACAATTTCCAGTAATAAGTGTAGCCGAGGAAGTTTGCTCTTTAAGAGTAAAACCAATTAAGACTGCAACTGCAAGATAAGGAAATATGACAAGAAGTTTCTTTCCGAATGTCGGATCAATAATAAAATAATTTCTTCTAGAAGAAGCATTCTTCGGTATAGCAGCAGCAATAGCAATTAATAATAGGAAAACTCTATACAAACACCTTAATAATATAAGTGAACGATCTGACAAATCATCTTGTAAGTAAAAATACAAGTAGTCCGTAATAGCC